>JAJRTI010000607.1 GCA_024278415.1 Planctomycetota bacterium
GGCAGCTATGGCGGCTACAAGGGCAGCGGGTTCCAGCACCTGGAGAACGTGCAAACGATCGCGCCCGGCAAGTGGTGGGCGCAGTGGAAGCTCGACGGCGCGGACGACGTGGGCCTGCGCATGCGCATCCTCGACCAGCCCGGCCAGGAGCTGTTCCTGTGCGACGGCCGCGTCTCGCCGACTGGCAAGAGGCCGTGGGTGCTCAAGTACCTCATCGCCCGGCGAAAGGGCGACTCGCTCCGGAGCCGATACGTAACGATCCTCGAGCCGTTCAAGGGCGAGCCGCAGATCACCGACGTGGAGCGCGTCGACGTGCCCAACGGTTTCGGCGTGCGTGTGCGCCGCCGCGGCGGCGAGGACATCATTGTGCACCAACAGGCGCCGGCCTCGGTGTCGGTCGCCGGCCTGGAGACGGACGCGACCCTCTGCGTCGCGCGGCTGAACGGAGACGGCTCGATCGCATCGCTGACAATGCTCAACGGGACGTACGCGCGCATGGGCGGCTGCGAGGTTAAAGCCCAGCCATCGCCTCAAGGCGAAGTGGTGGGCATCGACTACAACAAGCGAGCGGTGCGCCTGCGCCTGGCCGGCGGCGGAGCGCTGCCGACCGACGGCACGCTCAAGGGCCGGCCCATCATCATCTCGAACGCGCTCCACAGTTGCATCTACACCATCCGCAGCGTCGCGCGCGACGGCGAGGAGTGGGTCGTAGCGTTCAACTAGCCGGAGATCATGACCGGCCGCGGACAAGTGACCGGCGTGGAGCCGGATCAGATGCAGATCAAGACGAACTCCATGTTCCCCTCGGCCGGCATCTACCCCGGCATGCGCGCGGTGAACGAGGCCAAGACCGTGTCCCTGCGCGTCGAGTCGATCGCCCGCGGAGCGATCCACCTAAGCCAGCAGCCCAACCCCGCGGACTTCACCGACGCGAACCGCGACGGCGTGGTGGACGCGTGGCTCTGCGACTTCGGCCCCGGCGACGCGTTCCGCATCGACGCGGTTGCGTCGTTGACGCGGCAGTAGCCGACCGACGGCGGTGGGCTCGTTGAGTTGAGATAGAAAGCGCGAAAAAAATGAGAAACGCACACCGTACGGCTCTGCTGAAGCCTGGTTTCGTCTCCAGGCCACTTGCCTGCAAGTTGGCTCCATGGATGGCGCTGGCGGCGCTTGCCGTCGGCGGGTTGCCGTTTGGGGCGTCAGGCGCCGTGCCCGGAGCGACGGCGAACCACCTTCTGAGTCCGCGCCGCACAGGCTACACGCCGCGGGCCCTGCTCCCGCCATACCGGCTGGTGTGGACTTATCAGGCCAAGCACAAGCCGCGGCGCGCCTGGCCGGAGCCGGTGTGGGAAGTGCAGCGAATCGACTTCGACTACGCGTACGCGCTGGCCGCCGGCAACGGCCTCGCCTACTACGCGTCGTCGAGCGAGCACGCGGTGTGCGCGCTCGACCTGCGGACCGGCGCGCTGCGGTGGCGCTTCTTCACACAAGGCCCCGTTCGGCTCGCTCCCGCGGTGCACGATGGCCGCATCTTTTTCACCTCGGACGATGGCTGGGCCTATTGCCTCGACGGGAAGACGGGGAAGCTCATCTGGAAGTATCGCCCGGCGATCCCCGACGAGCGCCTGGTGGGCAACGAACAGGTCATCTCGCGCTGGCCGGCGCGTTCGGGCGTGCTCGTGCGCGGGGACCGCGCGTACACGACCTTCGGAATGTGGTCGCCTGAAGGCATCGTGGTGAGTTGCCTGAACGCGGACACAGGCGCCGTGATTTGGCAGAACGATTCTTCCGGAACCCAGTACCAGACCCAACCCCATTACCAGGCCATGGGCGGGGTGTCGCCGCAGGGGTATCTTGCGCTCGATGGCGACGTGCTGGTCGTTCCCTGCGGCCGCGCCATGCCGGCTTTCTTCAATGCGCGCACGGGCGAGTTCCTCTACAATGAGAGCGAGGGGCTGTTCCCCGGGGGCGCATCGGTCATGCTCTACGGAGGGCTCACGTTCGTGCCCAGCGAATACTTGCAGAAGCCGAACACCCTTCGGCCCGCGGGCACGGAAGGCGCCATCTCCCCTGAGGCCAGCCTCGTCGCGGTCCGCACGGACACGCACAAGGAGATCTTCCACCTGAACGGCGCGCTCCGAGGCGTTGTCACAGATGATGGCATTCTCAACCTGATCGGCCCCAGAAAGCTCCTCAGCGTCGCGTTGGCCGACGTCCTCCGGGTGGCGCCGTCCTGCTACAAAGCGAAGATGGGCAGCTCCCGAGGCCACATGGTTCCCGTAGCGAGGCTCCAGCGGTGGGCGACGCCGGCCGAGCGCGTCTTCGCGCTGATCCAGGCCAAGACGACGATCATCGCCGGCGGCCGCGGGGCGGTGGCCTGCTACAACGCGATCAATGGCCGCAAGACGTGGGAGGCGAAGGTTGACGGCGACGTGTACGAGTTGCTCGTCGTGGGCGACGCGCTGCTGGCGAGCACGACCGAGGGCAAGATCTATTGCTTCCGTCCCGGCCAAGGCGGCAAACCGCGCGTGGTCGCGCCGCGCACGCACAAGGCCACGGCGCCCGCGGCGATGAAGGCGCGCGTCAAGCGTCTCCTCGCGGCCGCCGGCGCCGCGAAGGGATATGCGCTGTTGCTGGGCCGGGCTGACGCGGCGTTTCTGTCCGAACTCGTGCGCCAATCCCGGTTGGTTTGGCAGTGGCCCACCCGCAGCGCCAACGCGCAGGAGTTGCGCGGCGCGCTGGCCGACGCGGGGCTGTACGGCACGCGCATCGCCATCCACACGGCGCCGCAAGGCCGCCTGCCCTACGTGGACTACTTGGCCAATCTCATTCTGTTCAGAGCCGAATCCGAGGCCGACTTGCACCGAACGCCGGCGTCGGAGGTGTACCGCGTGTTGCGGCCCTATGGCGGGGCCGCACTCGTCGCGTGCGCCGATGCCCTGCGCGCAAAGGTCGAACAGTGGTTGCGCGCGGGCGGAGTTCCGGCCGGCGAGATAGAGCGCGTGGCCGTGGGGATTCGGGTCCGGCGCGGCCCGCTGCTCGGCGCGGGAAGTTGGACGCACCAGTACGCCGACCCCGGCAAGTCGGGCGCGTCCAAAGACCACCGCGTGCGGCTGCCGCTGAAGGTGCTTTGGTTCGGAGGCCTCGGCCTCGGCCCCAGCGACGCGGTGAGCCGCCACTACCGCGGCCCCGCGCCGCTGGCCATCAACGGCCGGATGTTTGTGCCGGGCAACCAGTTCCTCCGCGCGGTGGACGCATACAACGGGCGCATTCTGTGGGAGCGCAAACTGCCGGGCATCGGCCGCTGGCCCATGCCCTACCGGGCTGGAAGCATCGCCGCGGACGCCGGCAGCGTGTACGCCATTCGGGGCACGTCATGCCTGCGACTCGATGCAGAGACCGGCCGAACACGGTTCGTCTACCGTGCGCCTGAGGGGTGGCAGAAGGCCATGCAGAACGTTCCGCATCTCGCAAAAACGGGGAGGCGCGGCCTGGTGGTCAGCAACGAGCCGACCTGGGAGTTTCTGGCCGTGACAAACGACACGGTCGTCGGCAGCGTCGGCCTGCCCAACGTGCGGCCCTCTTGGTGGTCGCACGCGCACCCGGCTAACGGGCTGGTGTTCGTGCAGGACAAGACGACGGGGAAAACGAGGTGGACTTATCAGCCTGAGAACGCGATCGACTCGAACGCGATCGCCATTGAGGGCGATCGGCTCTTCCTGATTGATGGCCTGGCGCCAGTGGACATTTTCACGAGACCGAGGCGGGGATCGAAGGTGAAGTCGAGGCTCGTCTATCGACTGCCGGGCGCGCCGGGGCCTCGGGTGCTGAAGGCCTTCGACCTTCAAACGGGCAAAGAGTTGTGGCGGTCGGCCGAAATCGGCGCGCGGCAGAACTCGCTGTACGCGGCGAACGGCGTCGTGCTCGCCACGGTGCCCATCTGGTGGGGCCTGCGGTCGAAGAAAGACGGCCCGGATCTTTCGGCGTTTTCCAGCCGTAACGGCAAGTTGCTATGGACACGCGAGGAACGCCGCGTGCAGCCGATCATCATCGGGGACAAGGTGTACCTCTTCAACGCAGTGTGCGACTTGCGCACGGGCAAGCCCGTTATGCGTCCCGACCCGCTCACAGGCGTCATGACGCCGCTAGCGGTGCGCGTCATCGGCGGATGCGGCAGGCCGACCGCGTGCCCGGCTGTCATGATGAGCAGGTCCGGGTCGTTGGGCTTCGCCGACCTCAGCAACGGCATGCTCTACCACTACCCGAACGTGCGCGCGAGTTGCTGGGTCAACATGGTTCCCGCGTGCGGGTTGGTGCTCGTGCCCGAAGGCTCCAGCTCGTGCCCTTGCGCGTACAACTACAAGACGTCGCTCGCGTTCATGCCGGCGTCTCGGGACAACCACTGGGGGCTATTCCCTCCTATCCGACGGCCGAAGAATGTGCGCATCAAGCATCTTCGCCTGAACCTCGGCGCGCCGGGCGACAAGTCCGACGCCGAGGGCGACGTCTGGTACGCGGTCCCGCGGCCATCCTCCAATGGCCCGCGCGGCGCGGGCGGCATGGGCATTCCGCCAAAGGACAAACTGCCTGTCGAGTTCGTGGGCGATGCGAAGGCGCTGCGCACCCTCGCGCGCAACCCGGACTGGGTGCGCATCGCCGGCACGGACAAGCCGTGGCTCTACAGCTACGCTTTGGCTGGCCCGGTGCGGCTCCGCATTCGCCTCGGCCCCGACGGTGCGCCCGCCTCGCGGTATCGCGTGGCGCTGCACTTCTGTGCGCTTGAGGCCGCACAGCCAGCCGAGCGTTTTACCGTGACAGTGCAAGGCCGCACGGTGCTGGCCGATGCGAACGTGCGCGAGTTGGCTGGCGGGGAGAACCGCGCCTGGGTGAAAGAAGTGGCCGTGGACGCCGGCGCGCAGTTGATTGTGGAGGTCTTGCCCGCCGCTGGCGCGTCCTCATCCATCTGCGGGATCGAGGTCGCCGCGCAGTGAGATGTTGCTGGGCCTGCTCAGGCGAAGCTGGCGGCGCCCTGCAAGCATAGGCCACTCCGCGCTGGACGGCCGCGCCCAGCGCAACAGAGCCTGAGCACGTACGTCCCCCGCGAGTGACTTGAAAGTTGAGCGCACATGACAGTCGTCACAACCCACCGGCCACATCGGGCTTGGGATGGGATCGCTGCTCGTTTTGGGAAAACTCGATATGAATCGGCTATTGAGCGACATGGCGGTTCTGATATCATGGAGTGGTCCTGGGCGCACCCGCTGCACACAGGCAGACCAAACAGCTATGAGCACCTCGGCAACAACTGAGCCGGCAGCACAGAAGACGACGGGCGGCGCTGTGGCAATGTCTCAGATCAGACGCCTTGCAGAGCGTATCGGTGAGCGCTTCAGGCCGAAGAAGGTCGTCCTTTTCGGGTCCTATGCCGTGGGGAACCCGACGCCAGACTCGGATGTCGACGTGCTGGTCGTCATGACCACGGACAAGAAGCCGTTCTGGCAGTCGGTCGAAGTGCTCCAGGCCGTTGATTGCCACTTCCCCATCGACCTCATCGTCAGGACTCCCGAGGACTACCAGCAGCGCCTGGAGTGGGGCGACCCGTTCGTGAGGGACATCGACGAGAACGGAGTGACCCTGTATGAATCCGGTCGTTGAGGAATGGGTACGGAAGGCTGAGGGCGATTTCGCCACGGCTTGCCGCGAGTTTGCGGTGACGGATGGCCCGAACTTCGACGCCGTTTGCTTCCACTATCAGCAGTGCGTCGAGAAGTATCTCAAGGCGTTCCTGATCGAGAAGGGGGAGTCGTTCCCCAAGACGCACGACCTCGCAGCCTTGCTGGACATGTGTCTGCCCTCTGAACCTGGCTGGGCCAGTCTGCGGCCAGATTTCATCTTGCTCTCCCGCGCGGCGGTTGAGTTTCGTTACCCAGGTGATTTTGCTGACGTGGCTGAGGCCCAGGCCGCGAAGTCGGTGGCAGAAAAGGCCCGGGAAACCCTGCGCGGCGCATTGGGCATCGCTGCGCAGTAATCCTGTGCGATCCGCATGCTTCGGGGCCATCGGGCAAACCGGTTCCTCGCGGTCGGCAATGGCCCAGAGGACGCGAAGCGGGTCGAGTGCGGCTTCCGCCGCATCGCCCCGGCCATGGGCCTTGCCGCCTGTCATGGGCCGTCTTGCGTAGTGACGCGAAGCGCGCCGCGGATCGCGGCCGCTTGATCTTGGAGCCCCATGCGGTCGAACCCCTCCGTCGCGGCCGCCTTGTCGAGCCAGTATTGTGCGCGGCCGCGGTTGCCCAGCCGCAGGTAGCACTGCGCGGCATTCAGCGCGTTGCGCGCAAACTCGCCCGCGTCGTCGAGTTCCCAGGGCCGGGCGAGCCCTTGCTCGTACTGCTTCGCGGCCGCCTGCCACTTGCCCTCGGCCTGGTCGCAGTTGGCCAGCAGCAGCGCGGTGGGCAGGTACGTGCGGTCCACGAGCATCATCTTGTGGCAGGTGTTGCGCGCGAGCGCGATGCGCCCGCGGCCCAGGTCGCGGATGGCCTCGCGCTTGAGGGAGTCGATGACCGCGGCCTTGTACATCGCGCCGTGCCAGGGGTGCGCCTCGAGGGCCTTGTCCTGGCGATGGTGCTCGTACTTCGCCAGGGGCAGCATGAGCGCACCTATCGCGATCCACACGGCCATCCAGCGCCGGCGCACGTTGGCGAGGCACAGGCAGCGCAGGCCCCCGGCCGCGAGCAAGTTCGCCACGCCCGCGACGCGGGTGAAGTAGTGGGAGCTGTACGTGTTGGGGATGATGAGGGTGGGGTCGGAGGCCGCGCAGATGAGATACACGACACCGCCCGCAAACAGGAGGCATCCCGCAACGCGGTCGCGCTTCAGCACGACCGCCGCGGGCAGGAGGCAGCTTCCGATCGCGGTCCACCACGTGTAGTCGCACACCGCGCGGAGGAACGCGGCCCATGGCCTCACGCCGAGGCGCGCGAACTCCCCCGACGCGGGTACGTCTGCGAGGAGCGTCAGTACGATGGAGAACTTGCCGGCGAAGCTGCCGCCGAGCAGCGTGCGCCACCACGCGTCCCACACGCCCGTGGCCTGGCCAACGGCGAACGCGGCCAGGCCGGCCGCGGCGACCGCGCCCGCGGTGAGTCCGAGCGCCGCGAACAAGCGCCGGCCCGCGGCGCGGGTCGAGAACACGTGAGCGAAGAGCAGCACCGGCAACGCCATGAGCCCGACCTTGGTCAGGCAGCAAAGCGCGGCGAAGAGGATGAGGAGCGCCGTGTTCGGAGTCCGGCCGTTCGGAGTCCCCCTGTTCAGCAGGAAGTAGGCGAATCCGAGCAGCACCACGATCGACGTGGTTCGCAGGCACGCGCCTTCGATGTTGGGCCGCACGAGCGTCGCGTACGCCAGCACTGGCAGCAGCGCACACAGCGTCTGCCACGGCCCGCGCACGCGCGCCAGGCCGCAGGTGATGGCAAAGACGATCCAGAGCTGCACGAGCCACACGAAGAGAAAACTCGCCATGCGATCCCCCAGCAGCACGAACGCGGCCATGCCCACGTACGAGCGCAACGGCAAGTGGGTGATCGTGTACCCGCCGCCATCGAAGATCGTGCCGTCGTAGGAATACGTGAACGGCAGCACGTGGTCGCGCAAGTTGCGCGCGAGGCTGAGCTGCTCGCGCACGTCGCCTATGTCCCAAATCGCATAGCGTTTCCGCACGCGTGCTTGGACTTCTTCCGGTGGGAGCCCCGTGAGGTCGAGGATCGAGAGCCGGCAGGCGGGGTCCGCGGCCTGCAAGCCGACGGTCAGCCTCTCAGTTCCTGGCG
Organism: Planctomycetota bacterium; assembly: GCA_024278415.1. The sequence goes on from JAJRTI010000607.1 coordinate 7,821, forward strand.
GCACAGGCAGATCGATGAGTTGCGTGTTGGGGGGGTAGTTGTGCGGATGGCGTTTGATGTCGAACGGCGGAGGGAAATAGTACGCGCCGAGCAGCTTGTCCCCGCGCTTGAACGTGACGTAGCACTCGCGCGTCGCGCGGACGAGCCACCGCACACGGCCGCCGTAGGTTTCGATCTCCAAGGACTCGCCTGGCGCGAGATCAGTGCCTTCATTCCAAACGTACCAGACGCCTCTGAACGGCTTGATCGGGGCATGCTTCTCGTTTGCGCGTGCGGGCGTTGGCGCAAGCTTCGCGAGCCGATAGAGGAAGTCGGGCGTGAGGAAGTCGTCCGGCGACCCAGGGATGGTGGGATGCGCGAGGAAGACGTAGCCCACGATCGCCGGCCCCGCGGCGACCGTCAGCCACAGGCCGCGGCCAGGACGCTGGACCCTCGCGAGCCGGCCCCGCCGGGCCTGCACGAGCGCGGCCAGCGCGGCGGACGCGATGGCCGCCGCGGCAAGATAGCTCCAAGGCGTGACCACCTGGCCGCAGAGCTTGACCGCGGTGGATAGGACGATGACACACGCGTAGTTGATGCCCACCGTCGCGAGCGTGAAGGGGCCGAGCCGCGTCTCCCGAAGCATGAGCGCGGCGATGTAGACCCCCGGCACGAGATGCAGAATCGCCAGCCCGGCCACGACGCGCAGCGCGTCCGCGGAGCCGCCCATCGCCAACGCGGCCGCGTAGCCGGCAAGGAGCGCGAAGACAAGCGCGTGCAGGTATCGCGTACGGTTCACGTGGCCCAGTGTAGCCGAATCCGCCAGGATTCGGGAGGGAGAAGCTTCGCGGGGGAAGGCAGCTTCCAACGAATTCAGAAAGACAACGAATCCGGAGGCGAGGCGGAATGGACTCGGCTGTGCCGTCCGCCTGCAGACCCCATGAGCCCGCGCGCCGCCCCCGAAAGCCTACCTGCCCGCCAGCGCGTTCGCCATGTCCTCCAGCGCTTCGTCGATGATGCTTTCCAGGGCCTTTGCGGCCGCGTTGGCGTAGGCCGTGGGCTTCTTGTCGGCAAGCGGTTCCTCGCGCTCGTAGAGCTTTGTCAAGAGGGCCTTGCCGGTGGCGTCGTCGATGAGCTTCAGTTCGATGGCCACGCGCGCGGTCTCCGCACCGGAGGACTCGAATGTAGCGACCGCGCCATAGAGCCGCGCGTGCTTGCCCGCTTGGGCCGGCTTGAACCGGCGTTGCACCGCCATGTGGAACTCTCGGGCGATGCACTTTTCGGGGGGCTGGACCCATCGGTTGTAATCGTCTTGTTCCAGTTCGCGGCCCCCGCGTCGCACGAGCATGCGCGTGCCGGCCGGCGCCATCATGCGGAACGGCTCGACGGTGACGGTGGCTGGGGTCGGCGAGGCTGGGGCGCCTGGCGTGGAATACCGCGTCTGCAAATCATAGAGCCGCACCCCCTGGTATTCGTGTTGGCCGACACAACCGGCCAACACCATGAGGACGAGGCAGCGGGCGAACGTTTTCATTCTTCGCTCCAGATTTGGGATCGTGGCTTGCGCTTGCCGCGCACGAGCGCGCTGGGGTCTTCTTCGAGCGACTTGGCAAGCCCGTTGATGGAGTTGATCGTTTGGTCCAACTTATCGATGACCGGCTGGAGGTCGGCGCGCATGCGGCCGAAGCCCTTGAGCGCCGCCTCAGCCGCTCGGAGGCCGTCGCGAGCCGCGGCCAACGTCTCGCCGAGCTTGGCCTGCTTGAGCGTGGCCCGGGTGTCCTTCACGAGGCCCTCGACCTCCGCGAGAGCGGAGTTGAACTGGTTGACGCCTGTCTCCAGGCGCTGCCGCATCTGGTCCGCCTCGCGGTCCACCCGCGCGGTGACCTTGGCCATGTTCGTCACCGCTTCGTCGAGGGACGTCAACATGCTGTCCACGCGCTTGTCCCGCACGAGCGAGTCGATGCCCGCGGCCAGGCGAGACACGTCCTTCACGAGCGTATTGGTGTCCTGGCCGATCTGGTCGAACGGCACGTTCGCGATCTTGGCCAGCGTCTCCGTCAGGTCCACCGTCACTCCCGCCAAAAGGGATGGCTGTGCGGGGATGAAAAAACTGTTCGCCGGGCGCTTGTCCTTGTCGAGCGGATCGGCCGGCGCCGCGGCGTTGGGCTTGGCGTAGTAGTCGATCTGGATGAACTTCATGCCGGTGATGCCGGCGAACGCGAGTTGGCACCGGGCGCCGCGCTGGATCTGGTTGCTGAGGAGCCGCCAAAGCTGCTCGCGGTCGATCGCGCCGGACGTCTCGATCTCTGGGGAGATGTCCATGCGCACGACAATCTTCAGCTCTTCCTTGCCGGACGGCTGCGCGCCGGGTGCGACGCCCTGCTCGATTTTGATGGACGTGACTTGGCCAATCGGCACGCCGCGGAACTTGACCGCCGCGCCGGCTTCGAGACCCTGCACGGACTCCGTGAAGACCGTGTGCACGTGGTACTTCTCCTCGAACAATTGCCCGCCGGCGAAAACAAGGATGAACGCGACGAGCAGTACAGCCGCCGCGATCACGAAGATGCCGAGCTTGAACTTTTGGGACTCGGTGAGCATTGGGGGATTCCTTCGTTCAACTGACCCTCCCGAAGGTTGGCAGCCTTCGGGAGGTTGCTTATGCCACGGTCTTCGTGCCGGCGCGGGTGAAAAACTCGCGCACCCACGCGTCTGCATGGGTCTTGGCGATCTCGGCCGGCTTGCCGCGGGCGATGATCTTCTGGTCGTGCAGCATGATGCACGTGTCTGCGATGCTGTAGATGCTATCCAGCTCGTGTGTCACGATCACGACCGTGACGCCGAAATGGTCGCGCAGGTCGAGGATCAACTCGTCCAACTCCGCGGCCGAAATGGGGTCGAGCCCAGCCGACGGCTCGTCGAGGAAGAGCAACTCCGCGTCGAGCGCGAGCGCCCGCGCGAGCCCTGCGCGCTTCTTCATGCCGCCGCTGATCTCGTTGGGCAAAAAGTCCTCGAACCCGTCGAGCCCCACCGACGCGAGCTTGAGCCGCGCGATGGACTCGATGATATCGTCGGGCAAATCGGTGTGCTCTTGGAGCGGGAGGGTCACGTTCGCCAGCAGCGTCATAGAGCCAAAGAGCGCGCCGGACTGATAGAGCACGCCGAACGTCTGGTAGATCTCCTGCCACTCGTTTTCGTCGGCCTGCACGATGCTGCGGCCGTTGATCGTGATGTCGCCGGCCAGCGGCTTGTAGAGCCCAATCATGTTCTTGAGCAGTGAACTCTTGCCGCAGCCGCTGCCGCCGAGGATGACGAAGACCGTGCCCCGCGGAACCTCGAAGTTCTGCTGGTCCAGCAGCACGGTCGAGCCGTAGCCAATGGTCAGGTCGGTGGCTGTGATGATGGGGTCGGTCATAACGGAGTAGGGCGGTAGCTGCACGCGCCAGCGTGCGGGAAGGAGTCGGATCGGACCGATCAGACAGACCGGTCCGATCCCAGTAGCCGCATGCGCCAGCATGCGGGAAGGAGTGGCGAAACTCGTTACGGGAGGATCTGGAAAATGATCGTGAGGACCGAGTCGGCCACCACGACGAGGAAGATGCCGGACACCACGGCCGAGGTGGTCGACGTGCCCACGCCTTGCGCGCCGCCGTCCGTGCGCAGGCCGCGCAGGCAGCCGACCGCGGAAATGAGCAGCGCAAAGACGACGCTCTTGATGACGCCCTGCGAGATGTGCCACACGGTGATGTATTTCGTGGTTTCCTGGTAGTAGGCCGTGAACGGCAGATCGAGTTGCACCATGCCGACGACGAAGCCGCCGGCGATGCCGAAGAGATCGCCGAAGAGCGTGAGCATGGGCATGACGAACGTGAGCGCGAGCACTTTGGGCAGCACCAGGAAGCGCGTGGGATCGAGGCCCATGGTCACGAGTGCGTCCACCTCTTCCGACACCTTCATGGTGCCGATCTCGGCCGCGAACGCGGAGCCCGCACGGCCCGTGCAGATCATGGCCACCATGAGCGGGCCCAGCTCCATGACGATAGACAGGCCCACCAGGTCGGCCACGAAGATGTCCGCACCGAACTGGTGCATCTGCATCGCGCCCTGGAACGCCAAGATGAGGCCCATGAGGAAGCAGAGCAGCGCCACAATGGGCACCGCGTCGCTCCCGGTGCGGGCCATGTAGAGGAGTGTGTCCTGCCACCGGACGAACTGCGGGTGGCGCGCCGCCAGCCACAGCGAGTGCGCGAGTTCGCCCACGAACGCGAGGATCGCCCGGCAATCGGCCAGGAAGCCGGCCGTGCTTTCGCCAACCTGAAGGGGCAGCGGCACGTTGCGGTCGACGCTGGAATCCGCCGCGTCGGCCTGGGCCAACTTCCGCAGCAACTCGTCGAGCCCCTCGCCCGTGTTCTGCCACTCGATCGTGCGGCCCGCCTCGGCGCTTGCGCGGGCCAGCGCACGCACCAGCGCTATCCCGTTGTGGTCGTGGCCCATCATGCCGTCGAGATCGACGGCCACCGTGTCGGCACTAGCGCCTGCTAAGATCCCTTTGAACTGGTCCATCGTCGCCACGACGTTTCGCCGCTCGACACGTCCCGTCAGCCGGAGTTTGATCCGCTTGGCGTTTTGCTCCTCCACGGACAACAGGGATTGGGCGTCCTGATCGCTCACGCGCGAGCAGCCTCCGGCAGATGGGCATTGAGTCGATAGGAGAATATATCAGAAGCGGGCGCGGCCATGCCAGCCTGGCCGGCTCCGGGTGTGGCCGCGACCTTGACCCCGGGCTCCTCGGCGGATTACGATATAGCCGCAGCCTGTCCTCCCTGTCCACCACCGTGCCCCCCGCCATCATGCCCAAAGCCGTACTGACTTACGAATCCGGCGACGAGGCCGGCCCGTCGCACGAGTTTGAGCAACCGCAGATCCGCATCGGCCGCGGTTCTGAAAACGACCTGGTCACTCCGCCTGAGACGAGCGTTGTGTCGCGCGAGCAGTGCCTCATCTTTTTCCACGACGGGTATTACTGGATCGAGGATTTGGCCAGCCGGCACGGCACGTTCGTGAACGACGAGCCACTCACTGTGCAGCAGATGCTGGTCGAGGGCGACGCGATCCGCTTCGGCATGACGGGGCCCGTGCTGCGGTTCCATTGGGAACGTTAGCGGCGATGCCCACCGGCAAACAACTCGTCGCAAGCGCCATCGCGCACGAAGAGACCGAGCGCGTGCCGTTCCACATCGACGTGACGCCGCCGGTGCGACGGCAGCTTGCCGAACACTTTGGCACGGACGACCTCGCGACGGCCGTGGGCGAGCACTTGGCCATCGTGGGCGCCGGCACGGACAAGCCGCTCTACGCCGACCCGGCCGAGCACGGCGACGCGATCCGAGACGAGTTCGGCGTGCTGTGGCGCACAACTCCCGACGACCGCGGCTACGTGCTCCAGCACGCGCTCCCGGAGCCCACGCTCGACGGGTACGCCTTCCCCGACCCGCTGCGTCCCGGCCGATTCGACGCGGTGCCGGCCGCGATCGAGGCCAACGCCGGGCGCTTCGTCCTGGGCGTGGCCGGCGACCTGTTTGAGCGCGCCCACTTCATGCGCGGGCTGGACCGGCTGCTCATGGACTTTCTCCTGGACCCGGGCTTTGCACATGAACTGCTCGACCGCATCTGCGAGTACGACCTGGCTACGCTGGAGCGCATGGCGGAGTTCGAGATCGACGGCATCTTCGTCAGCGACGACTACGGCCTCCAGCATTCGCTCATGATGCGGCCGGACACGTGGCGCGAGTTCATCAAGCCCCGGCTCGCGCGGCTCCTCGCGGCGGCCCAACGGCGCGGCCTGCCGTCGGTGCTCCATTCGTGCGGCTGCATCGACGCGATCATTCCCGATCTAATCGAGATCGGCCTCAGCGTGCTGCACCCCATCCAGCCGGAGGCCATTGACGTGTGGCGGCTCAAGCGCGAGTTCGGCCGCGACCTGTGCTTTTTTGGCGGCATCAGCACGCAGGGCCTGCTGCGCACCGGCTCGCCCGACGACGTGCGCCGCGAAGTCGAGCGCGCCAAGACCGTGCTCGGCGCCGGCGGCGGCTACATCCTCGGCCCCGGCATCACGATCCAGAAAGACTGCCCCCTCGACAACGTGCTCGCGCTCATGGACGCCGCGCAGGCCCCGCGGCAGAACGGATGAACTGAAGAGACACACATGAAACTCAACATCTACGCAGTCGGGGAGGACGGGCTCGACCTGTCCGATGCGATCTCGGCGCAGGAGCTTGGGCTCGACGCCATCGAATTCGAGGTCGAAGGCTCGTGCCATCTGTCCCTTCGCGTGCGCAAACTTGGCCATGGCTTCCACGTGCGCGGCCGCGCGCGGGCGACTGTTGTGCGCACGTGTGGGCGCTGCCTCGAACGCGCCCTCCAGACTGTGGAGCCCGAATTCTCGATGGTCTACGAGCCGGCCGGCGGGACTTCGCAGGGGATCGAGAGCGACGTGTCCTCTCGCGACTTGGGCGTGACGTTCTTCGAGGGCGTCGAACTGGATCTTTCGCCCGAGATCCGGCAGGCCGTGCTGCTGGCGCTGCCGCTGAAGCCGCTGTGCCGGGAGACATGCAAAGGGCTGTGCCCGACGTGCGGCGCCAACCTAAACGACGGCCCGTGCGCGTGCGCACCCCACGCGGATGCACCCGCGGCAACGACGCTGGAAGGCTTGGCCAAGAAGTGGGCCGGCCGGAGAGGCAAATGAAGACACCCACTGGGGAATCTGCCAATCTTGACCGATGCTCCCGGGCTGTGATACCATGCGCGTCCGTGCTTTCGCGTCGCGTCATGAGCGTTGGGAGTATGCCGTGTCTGCTTGTCGTTCGTCTCACCTGATTCACACCGTTACAATGCTCGGATTGGCGCTGGCGAGCGGCTGCGTGGCGGGAGAGGGGGCGTTGGTCCCCGCGGGGCCGGACCTCCAGAAGCGGGTCCAAGCGCTGCGCGCAGAAAACGAGAAGCTCAACAAGGAAGTGGTGGACGCACATCGGCGGCTCTTTGCCGCGCTCCAGGGGGAGGCCAAGGCCGTCGAACTGGCGAACGGGCTCGCAAGCCCACACGCCGGCGTGCGCGCGGCTGCCGCGGACGAAGCCGGCGCGGCCGGGCTGAAGCAAGTGGCGCCCGCACTTCGGGAGCGTTTGAAAGACGCTTCGCCAGAGGTGCGTGTCGCCGCCGCGAACGCGCTCGGGCTCCTGGGCGACGCGGCGAGCGCGGAGGGGCTCGTGGGGCTCTTGGGCGACGCGCCGGCCGTGCGCATCGCGGCCGCGGCCGCGCTGGGGAAGCTCAAGTCCGGCATGGCCGTGGACCCGCTGTGCCAACTGGCCAAGTCCGGCGACGACGCGACCGTGCAGGCCAGCATCGACGCACTTGGCGAGATCGGCGACCCGCGCGCGGTGCGGCCGCTGCTGGCCCAACTCAAGGCGGGAAGTGCGAAGGTCCGCGAGGCCGCGGCGCGCAGCCTGGGGCCCATCGCCGCCCAGTCGGACGACGCGGTCCGCATGGCGGCCGTGTCCGGGCTGTCGGCCGCGATCGGCGACACCGACGAACGCGTGCGGTGGTACGTGGTGCACAGCTTGGCCCAACTCGACGCGGTGCGCGCGGAGGCGGCGCTCATCACCAGGCTCGCGGACAAGAGCCCCCGGGTGCGGGAGGAGGCCGCGAGCGCACTGGGCGCGATCGGCTCCGTGCCGGCCCGAGAGCCCCTGCTGGCGCTGCTCGGGGACAAGGATGCGCGCGTGGAGAAGCAAGCCGCCGACGCACTGATGAGCATCGCGGCGAAGCACCCGGACGCCGCGCGGGCTCTGGCCGATCAGTTTGCCAAGCGGGGCGACTACCCGCGCGCGACGCAGCTTTGGCAGAAGCTCCTGGCGGGCGCCGATGGCGGCCCGCAGGCGCGGGTCTTGAGAGTCAAGCTTGCCGACGCGTACGAGGCCCAGGGGGACTGGCCGCAAGTCGTGGTGCAGCTCGCAGCGGCCGAGAAGATCAAGAACGGCGAACCCAAGATCGTGCGGAGGTTGGCGCTGGCCCATCTGAAGTTGAAGGCGTACGCACCCGCGGCCGATGCGATGGCGGATTACCTGCGAGCCACCAAGGCGCCATCGCAGGTGGACTGGCGGACCGCGGCCGAGATCGCAAGGGGACTGGCGGACGCCAACCAAGCTGATGCTGCGCACGCGTTCATCGCGAAGCTGCGGAAGGTCGACGCAAAACTAGGTGGGCAGACAAGGGCCGCGCTGGAGGCCATCGAAGCCGCGCTCGCACCCAAGCCTGCCGCGAAGAAGCCCGCACCCAAGCCTGAAGCCGCGCCTGCTGAGGCCAAGACGCCCCCAATCGCGAACGGCGCCAAGTAGCGCGGAGGCTGCGGCTCGACGTTGACCACCGGCGCGATGGCGTTGGCTTGGGGAAGCGCCGCCGCGAACGCGGCGACCGCTCCCGTGCCTCTCTTGACAGGGCTTTCCCCAGGAACGGCGCCTCCTGGAGAGGGCGATATGGCAGGGCTGCTCAAGGCAAGCGGGATGTGAAACGGGTACTCCTGCCGTAGGAGTTGGGGCGTCAGTAGCCGCGCGCACCCAGTAGTGCTCACGTCAGTGAGCCCTCTGAGGCTCACGCACCCCGGCGGCTCACTGACGTGAGCACTACAGGCGGGGCGCATGGGGAACCTCGTGGAACCGCGTCCGTTGACAACCCCGCGCGCGGCGCGTATCATGGTCGCCTCGTGTGGCTCGTGCCGGGGCCGCGCCGGAACCCCCCTGTTCACCACCGCCAGGACAACACATGAAAACCGTCAACATCGGCCTTATCGGACTCGGCACCATCGGGTCGGGAGTGGCCAAGCTGCTCGTGGAATGCCGCGACCGCATCGCGCAACGCGCGGGCGTGCAGCTCCATCTTAAGCTCGCAGCGGAGAGGAACCCAGAGACTGCAAAGGCGTCGTGTGTGCCGGCTGACCGGCTCGCCGACGACGCGGCCGCGGTGCTGGACGATCCCGATATCGCCGTCGTCATCGAACTCATCGGCGGCACCCACCCGGCCAAGGAGTTCATCGAAGCCGCGCTGCGCAACGGCAAGGCCGTGGTCACCGCGAACAAGTCGCTGCTCGCCAAGCACGGCCCGGAGTTGTTCGCCCTGGCGCAAGCGAATGACACCTGCATCAGCTTCGAGGCGAGCGTGGGCGGCGGCATTCCCATTATCCAAGCCGCGCGGGACGGCTTCGTCGCCAACGACATCGAGTACGTGCGCGGCATCGTGAACGGCACGTGCAACTACATCTTGACCAAGATGGCAGGCGAAGGCACTCCCTACGAAGAGGCCCTGGCCGAAGCCCAAGCCCTCGGCTACGCGGAGGCCGACCCCACGCTCGACGTGGGCGGTGGAGACTCCGCGCACAAGCTCGCGGTGCTCGCGCGCATGGTCTTTGGGCTCGACTTCGAGTTCGACGACGTGTACTGCGAAGGCATCGCCGGCGTGGACGTGGCGGACATTCGCTACGCGCAGGAGATGGGCTATGTGCTCAAACTCCTGGCCATAGCGAAGCGGCACAACGGCGAACTCGAGCTGCGCGTCCACCCCACCCTCTTGCACAAGACCCATCCGCTTGCCGCGGTGAGTGGCGTGTTCAACGCGATCTACATCAAGGGCCACGCGCTCGACGAGGCCATGCTCTACGGCCGCGGCGCGGGGCACATGCCGACCGCGAGCGCGGTCGTGGCCGACGTGGTGGACGCCGCGCTCGGCCGCGCGCAGATCACCTTCAAGAGCCATTGGCTCGCCTGCGCGGACCGGCGCCGGCAGGCCAACATCCGGCCCATGGCCCACATCGAGTCGCGCTACTACGTGCGCCTCATCGCCAGCGACCGGCCAGGCGTGTTCGCCAAGATCGCCACGGCCTTTGGCAACCATAACATCAGCATCGCCAGTGTGGTGCAGCACGAAGCCGTCCACGAGGCCAGCGGCTGGGTGCCCGTGGTCATGACCACCCACACCGCGCAGGAAGGCAAGATGCAGCAAGCCCTGCGCGAGATCGAAGCGCTCGACTGCATCCAAGGCCAAGCCAAGCTCCTACGCGTCGAGGAGTAGCGGGATAGGTTGGCGGTCGTCGGTTTTCGTTGTTCACCACTCCCGCCGAAAACCGAAAACCATCCACGCGTGAGCCTCTGCCTTCCCCAACCCCCCGAGCCCGACCATGAAATACGTCATCCTCGTTCCCGACGGCATGGCCGACTATCCGTTTCCCGAGCACGACGGCCGCACGCCCCTTGAGATGGCGCGCACGCCGCACATGGACCGGCTCGCGCGGGAAGGCCGCGTCGGCCTGGCGCGCACGATCCCCCGCGGCATGGCCCCCGGCAGCGACGTGGCGAACCTGTCGCTTGTGGGCTACGACCCCAAACGATACTACAGCGGACGGGCGCCGCTCGAGGCCGCGAGCATGGGCATCGACATGGGGCCGGACGACGTCGCGTTTCGCTGCAACCTCGTGACGCTGAGCGCGGGCATCATGGGCGACTTCGCCGCGGGCCACATCCCCAACAAGGAGTCCCACCCACTCATCGCCGCGCTCAACGACGCACTCGCAACGGACGAAATCCGCTTCCATCCTGGGGTGAGCTACCGGCACATCATGGTCTACAGCGGGCCCGAGAAACTGAAGCTCAAGACCACGCCGCCCCACGACATCATCGGCCAGCCGTATGAGAAGCACCTGCCCAGGGGCAAAGGCAAGGACCTCATCCGCGGGCTCATGGAGCGCTCGCGGGAGATTCTCGAACCGCACGAGATCAACACCGTGCGGCTCGACCTGGGCGAGAACCCCGCGACGCAAGTCTGGCTCTGGGGCGAAGGCCACGCGCCGCAGATGGAGCCGTTCGCAGACAAATACGGGCCCACCGGAGCGATGATCACCGCGGTCGATCTGCTGCGCGGGATCGCCAAGTGCATCGGTTGGGACGTGATCGAAGTGCCCGGCGCAACGGGGTACCTCGACACCAACTACACGGGCAAGGGCGAGTACGCAGTCGAGGCGCTCAAGGACCACGACCTCGTGTACGTGCACGTGGAGGCGCCCGACGAGGCCTCGCACGGAGGGCATTTGGAGGAGAAGATGCTCGCCATCCAGCGCGTGGACACCCACGTGCTCGCGCCGCTGCTGGAGGCCGCGGAGCGCTACAACGCGGACGGCGAGGGCTGCCGTGTGCTCGTCATGCCCGACCACCTCACGCCCATCTCGAAGAAGACGCACACGGCCGAGCCGGTGCCGTTCGTGCTGTGGGGCCCCGGCTTCGAGCCCAACGGCGCCGAGTCGCTCTCCGAGGCCCAGGCCAAGGCAGCGGGCCTGAAGGTGGGCAAGGGCTTCACGATCATGGAGCAGTTGCTCGGGGCGTAAACGCCGCAATCGGTCTGGTAGCCGCATGCGCCAGCATGCGGGATCGGTCTGATCGGTCTGATCGGTCTGATCGGTCGGATCGGTCGGATCGGTCGGATTAGCCCCAATCTACCCTCATGCCAAGGATTACCCCCATGAAAACCATCTTCATCATGGCCGACTCGCTGCGACGCGACCACGTCGGCGCGTACGGCAACGATTGGATCCGCACGCCCAACCTCGACCGATTGGCCAAGACGTCCAACGTGTTCGACCACTGCTACGTGGGCTCCTTCCCTACCGGCCCCAACCGCCGGGACATCGCGCTCGGCCGCGGGGACGAAGGTGGCCACAAGTTCAACCCGTGGATCAACATCCGCGACAACGAGACGACCCTCGCCGCCCGCCTCAGCAACCACGGCGCGCACACCATGATGATCACCGACGTGCAGAACGGCGTCACCAACGGCCGCAACATGTTCAAGGGCTTCCGTTATTACATCTGCAACCGCGGCCAAGAGGGCGACAACATGTGGTCCGACGAGTCCGTGCCGCTCGACTACACGGTGCCGCCGAAGCTCGTGCGCTACAACCCAGACATGTACCATCGCGTGCTCATCAACCGCGCGCATCGCCGCGTCGAGGAGGACTACTTCGCCCCCGGCACGTACAAGCTCGCGTGCGAATGGCTGGAGCGCAACTGGAAGCGGGAGAACTTCTTCCTGTGGGTCGAGACGTTCGACCCGCACGAGCCGTGGGACCCGCCGCAATGGTACGTGGACATGTACGACCCGGGGTACAAGGGCCGCGTCATCGAGAACCCGCCGTACGGCTTCTACAAGCGCCTCGGCATCACCGACCGCGAGATGAAGCACACCGCGGCGCGGTACGCGGGCGAGTGCACTATGGTCGACAACTGCGTCGGCCGGCTGATGCACACGCTGGAGAAGCTGGGGCTCATGGACGAGGTCGCGATCGTCTTCACGTCCGACCACGGCATCTACGCCGGCCTCGAAGGCGACGCCGGCACTTGCTGCAAGCCGCACTTCATCGGCGAGGAGGGTGCGTGGCTTGTCGAGGGCCGGCCGCCCAAGGGCAAGGTCGAGTTCTTCCCCCTGCGCACCGGCACCATGCGCATCCCCCTGTTCGTCAAGATGCCCGGCCAGACCAAGGGCAAGCGCATCAAGCACATCGCGCAGCCGTGGGACATGGCGCCGACCGTGATGGAGCTGTTCGGGCTCAAGCCGCCGGACGAGTTCCAAGGCCAGTCGCTGCTGCCGCTCATCAAAGGCAAGAAGCTCCCGCCGCGGCCGGTCGCGTTCAACGGCGCGAACCAGGGCCCCACCAAGCTGCGCCAGGCGATCAACAAGGATTGGCTCTACGCCTGCTGGCCTGCCGGCGAGCGCGAGCCGTGGCTCATCGATCTCAAGAACGACAAGTCGCAGACCAAGAACCTCGCGAAGAAGAATCCACAGGTTTGCAGGAAGATGCACGACGCGCTCGCGAAGTTCGACCCGGTCGTGTTCGACGGCGTTGAGAATCCGTGGAAGTGAAACGTAAAGCGTAAAGACGTAAAACGTAAACCAGAAGGGCTACAAACGCCTCTCCGCCTTACGTCTTTACGTTTTACTCGTTACGTATTACGTATTGCGTATCCAGACTCGCGGTCCGAGATACGGAATACGGAATACGCAGTAGAGGCCAGGGCGCGGCTCACGTACGAGCACGATTGCATTCTCAGAGACGAACCATGATGAAGCACCACCTCACTCGCGCCGCCTTGTCCTTGCTTCTGGCCGCCTCGGCCCTCGCCGGGCCCGCGCCTCAGAAGTCGACACCGCTGGCCGGCCCGTACGCGATCCCGCGGCAGACCGTCCTCGTCCAGAACGGCGAGCCGCGTGCCGCGGTGGTCGAGCCCGACCCTGCCGCGTACAAGCCGCTCGCCGCGGAGTTCGCCAAGCGCTTCGCGGAGGCGACCGGCGTGCGGCTGCCGGTTGTGGCTGCCGCGGACGCGCGGGCCGCGCGCACGCGCGTGGTGCTCGGCAACTCCGGCGCGGGCCGGCTCGCGCTGCGCCTCTACGCGAACAAGCTCATCGGCTCCGACGCGGCCTACCCGGGCAAAGGCGGGTACGAGCTTCGCACCATCCCCAACGCGATGGACTTGGGCAAGAACGTGCTCTTCATCGGCGGCAGCTCGCCGGCAGGGGTGAACGCGGCAATGAACGTCTTCTTCGACATCCTCAAGCCGGGCCGAGATGTGTCGCTGCCGCACACGATCCGCTGGGTCTGCCCATCCATGTCGAAAGCGCGTGCCCTGTCGGACGCGGACATTGATCGGCAGGTCCAGCGCGCATGGGACACCTTGAATGCGTTCCGCAGCAACCGCTATCGCAGCGTGTGCTCCCAGTTCTACTCCGCGGCCGGCAGCTACTACCTGTCCGGCGACGACAGCTACGGCCGGCTTTGCGCCCGGCTCATCGACGTGCTCGATCAGCATTGGGACAAGGCGAAGCCCAAGCCGCCCACATTTGTCATGCAGAATGTGGTCATGGGCCTGGACCAAGTCGAGGAGAGCGCCGGCATGACCGACGCGGCCCGGGCCCAGGCCGCGGAGTGGGTGCGCAAGGTCACCGAGGCGACCATGGACTACTGGGAGATGCGGGAGCCCAAGCGCCGCTACCGCGACCACGCGCTGCGCCCCATCTGTAACCACGAGACGCACCCCGCGGTCAGCGTCGCGCACGCCGCGCAGTTCCTTAGGGCGCGCTATCCCATCCCCGCCGCGGCCTACTGGGAGGCCGTGGTCGACCATCTCTTCCGCGGCCAGATCACCTGCGACCTGCCGCTCGAAGATTCCGCGAACTACGAGTGGTCCGTGGCCGAGCACACCATCGCTTACGTGCTCGCGACCGGCCGGCTAACCGAGTACTTCACCAACGGGTCGCTCAACTCGATGATGGAATACGCGATCGCGTCGCACGACAGCCAGGGCAACGAGGCGACCCACGGCGACGCGTGGGCGCCGTTCGGGAGCACCGCGGCGCCGCTGTTCCGGGCCGGCGCGACCCTCTACCGCGACCAGCGCTATCAGTGGATGTTGGCCCAACTCGGCTCCGCGACCACAAGCATGTGGAGCTACCCCACCGCGATCAAGCCGGCCGCGCCGGACGGCCACGTGGGCCTGCGGATCTTCATGGTGCATCCGTCCCGCTCCGCCGCGTACGGCGTCGAAGGCGTGCCCACGGATCGCGTGCTCGACAAGGCCGTGTTCCGCAGCGGATGGGATGCGAACGCGGACTACATGATGCTCGACGGACTGAACGTGGGCAACCACAAGCACCTCGACGCGAACGCGATCATCCGCTTCAGCACGCAGCGCCGCTATTGGCTCGTGGACATGGACTACATTCGCGCGGCGCCCAAGCACCACAACTCCATCGCGGTCGTGCGGGACGGCATCGGCCCGGACCAATCGCCCGCGAGCCGCAAGGACGCGCAGGTGATCGCGGCGCAGCCCTACGCGGCGGAGCTGCTGTGCTCGGCCGGCACGCGCACGGCCGGGCTCGTGCAGTCGCGCCTGAACGACTACGACGGGCTCGACTGGACGCGCAGCATCTTCTGGCAAGCCAAGGACTTCTTCGTCGTCATCGACAAGCTCCGGGCGCGCAAACCCGGCAACTACATCGTTCGGGCGTTCTGGCGCACGCTCGGCGAGACCGCGCTCGATGGCCGCACGCTGCACGTGCGCCAGCGCGGCGAGCGCCAGCATGGCAACGCGCACCTGCGTGTGATCGAAGACGATGGGCGCACGGTCGTGCAGTGCGCGTCGCGGCAGGCGCAAATCGAGTTCGACGCGGACCTCGCCAAGGGCAAGCACCGGGTCAACATCGTGGCCAAGGGCCTGAGCGGCAGCCAAGACTCGCTCTGGCTTCAGGCCGACTCGCAAGCTCGCGTCGCGTTCCACCTGCCCATCGGCAAGTACGGCCGCAGCGCCGGCACCTGGCAAAAGGACACGCCGAGCCCGACCGTCACGTTCGACAAGCCGGGCAAGCACCGCTTCAAGATCACGCTGCGTGAAGGGCCGGGCGTGTGCGTGGACAAGATCGAGATCAAGCCGGAGCAAGGCAAGCCGATCACGCTCGAGGCCGAGGACATCATCGCCGACAGGGTCGAGCGCATCGACGAGCCGGAGCAGCATTTCTTCATCGTGAACGCGGACGCGTCGCGGCTGAAACTGCGCGAGTCGTTCGACTACGGCCACGGCGGACGGGACGGGTACTACGCGAACTACCCGTACGCGGGCAAGATCACCAAGATCCTCGTGCAGACGCGCACCGCGGACATGGGCGAAGGAGAGGAGCTGACGTTCGCGAATCTCTTCCTCGCCCGCGGAGGCGACGCGAAGCCGCTCGCGCTTCGGCCCCTGGCCGAGAACGCGTGGCTCGTCGGCGATGGGGCCGCGGTCGTGGGAGTCGGGCCCGTGAAGCTCGACGGCCTCCGCATGGACCGAGGCCTGTTCCTGCTCACGAGGGAGGGGCTCCTCACCGCCGGCGCGGACGGCTTGACGCAGCCGGCTGACCCAGCCGCGTTGCTCGCGCACTTCGCCGCCCGAGCCAAACCCGCGCCGCGGCCGCAAGCCGCGCCGCGCGTGGACGCGCCGGCGCGCCCGCCTCAATGGGCGGTGAAGCTGGACGCTCGCGTGACCGCGCTGGCCGGCAGTGCCACGGGGTTGTTCGTCGGCACGGAGGACGGCCGCGTGGTTTGGCTCGACCCATCGGGCGAGACGCTACGGTCGGTCGACGTCGGCTCGCGTGTGCGAAGCCTGGCTTGCAGCAATCGCGGCGCGGTGCTCGTGGGCACGCGCGGCGGCCTGGCCCTCGCGCTCGACGCCAAGACCGGCGCGGAGCGATGGCGTTACCAATGCCAGCCCTACCACGGCCGCACCGGCTCCGTGGCGACCATCTTCCCCGCGGACCTCGACGGCGATGGCAAGCACGAGGCCGTCGCGGGCTCGGACAACTGGCACTACCACGGCCTGTCCGCGGCCGGGAAACTGCTCTGGCGCACGCAGACCGTGCACGCGAGCACCGTCGGCTGCGCGGGCGACTACGATGGCGACGGCAAGGACGACGTGCTGGCCGGCACCGAGTACTACTGGCCGCGCATCGTCGGCTCCTCGGGCAAACAGATCGGCCGGCTCAGCGGCGGCCCAGTCACCTCGGCCGCGCTCATGGCCGACGTGGACGGCGACGGCAAGGCCGAGGCGTTCGTCGGCATGGAGGACGGCTTCGTGCGATGCCTCAAGCAGCAGAGCCGTCTGGCATGGAAAGCCAACGTGGGCGCGGCGCCGACCGCGCTCGCGGCCCTGGACATCGACGGCGACGGCAAGCC
>JAJRTI010000608.1 GCA_024278415.1 Planctomycetota bacterium
GTCCGCGCGCTCACGCAACTCGCCCGATGCCTCCACGCCCTTGGCGACACCGACGCCGCGATGAAGCACATGGTCCAAGCTTACGCGGCGACGGAACGCATGAAGTCCCCTCTCTGGCGGCTCGAAGTCGCCAGTGAACTTGCGCCGCTTTGCTTGCATCGCCGCGACACCAACTACTTCTGTTACTATGTGTCCATGTGCCTCGACACCTTCGACGCGATCAAGGCAGACCTGAAGGACGAGCGGCTGAAGCGAGTCTTCCTGGCCGACCCCCGGCGTCGGGCGATTCTGAATCTGATGGAAGATGCAAAGGATTGATATGACATCAGAGACTGACCGCGCAAGAGCCAATCTCCTCCGCATGGTGAGCGCTGCCCAGGAGCAGCCACGGACGGACAAATCCGGCCAGATGTTTGAGGTGATCCAGGCCATGAATCGGGACTTGAACCCGGAGACGCTCTTCCCTAACGCGATTCAGAAAGTCCTCCATGTCTTCCAAGCCGAACGGGCGTTCCTCATCCTCGGCCGCGACCCTGACGCGTTGCGATTCCAGACCGCGGCCACGTTCGACGGCGCACGCATTGAGCATCCCGAGGAGGAGATCAGCCATGCAGTCATACGCGAAGTGGCCGCTGGGAGGCGCGCGGTCAGGGTGGTCAATGCACTTCACGACAACCGTTTTGTGGCCGTGTCCAGCGTCATGAAGCTCGAGTTGCTATCCGTCATGTGCGCCCCCCTTCTCGTGGAGAACGAGTTGCTTGGAGTGGTTTACATGGACAATCGTGCGCTGCCTGGCAGCTTAAGCGAGGCGGACTTGGAGCTGCTCGCGCTTTTCGCCGGCCACGCCGCCATCGCAATTCGCAACGCCCAGTTGTTCGAGGAGCTGAGGCAAGCCCGTGAGGCGCTCCTGCAAGCCGAGCGCCTCAAGGCCGTTGGCGAGTTGGCGGCATACATTGCACACGAGATTCGATCGCCCATCACCTCGATGCAGATCATGGCTGAGGAGTTGCCAAACCAATACGCCGACCCTGAATTCCGCCAGACCTTTGTCGAGATATTCAGTGGAGAGACACAGCGTATGATCCGTTCGGCCGACGAACTCTTGAACTACGCTCGGCCCTCGAAGCTTGAGCTGTGCGAAATGAGCCTGCCCGATCTGCTTGATAGCGTTCTCATCATGTTCGAGCCCACCGCGAGGCGAGACGCAGTGCAGATCAACAGAGAGTATCCCGCCGACCTCTCGCCCCTCGTGGCCGACCCACAGAAACTGACGGACGTGATTCGCAACCTCGTGAAGAACGCGATGGAGGCTGTCGCCAAGGCTGAGACGAAGTGCATTACGGTGTCCGCGCACGTCGACGGCGACACCATTGTCTTGCGCGTCTCGGACACGGGCTTGGGCATTTCAGAAGACATCCTCGAGAAGCTCTTCCAGCCGTACGCGTCGGGCAAGTCAGGCGGCACGGGGCTGGGCCTGGCCAACTCCGCGAAAATCGTCGCCGAGCATGGGGGGACCATCAAGGGCGAAAACAGGCCCGAGGGCGGCGCCCAGTTCACCGTTTGCCTGCCACTGGCCGGGGCCAATCCTATCAGCCCGCTCATCCCCTAAACGCCATTCGTGCAGCTTCACTCGGGTGCTGAGGGGGTCAACTCCCGATTCCCTTCGGAGCCTCAGCTACGCCCCTACCACGAATGGATCCCATGCCCCATGCCGTTGAACCAAATCGCGTCGACGAGGAACGACGTCGCCACCCCCATGACGTAGCCGGTCATGAGTCCCAGGAAGAAAGGCTTGGACTTGCGGTAGAGGCCCACGCCGCCGAGCCGCAGGATCACCGCTTTGCAAGCCCACGCAATGAAGATGCTAAAGACGGAGCGCCGAATCAGATAGGTGCAGGAGATCGCGAATCCAATGGGGTGCAACGGCCACCACATGAATGCCTGGCGCATGAACGTGAGGAAGGCCATGAGCACGAACCCGCACGCTAAGAATCCCAGCCGCGGCCAACTGGTCGAGAATGGGTTCTTCATCTTCTGAACCGTGTCGCGAAACACGGACCGGCATAGGCCGCTGAACGGCACGTCCTGGAAATTCGCCGCGCCCTTGTCGTAGCCGAGATAGAGGGTGATGCCAACAGACACCGCCGTGCCTACCAACACGCCCAGCGACACCGCGAGTGCGAGCCGGCGCTTGTTCGTGGTCAACAACTGCCCCATGCGCGCCGCGTGCACGAGAGCGGTCATGAACAACGCGCGGCCGTTGGCGATGAGCGTGTACGTGAACGCGAGCGTGGTGAGGCTCGCGGGCGTCAATGCGTCCGCGCCGATGATGTAGCAGCCAAACGACTGCGCGCTCAGCGGGCCGCGCACGTAGATGAGGCCGGACTCCGCAACAATGCGCGCCACGCCAATGAACGTGATGATCGTGCCGAAGACCCAGAGCGAACTCAGCTTGAACTCCATGCCCGCGCACTTGAGCCAAAAGAGGATATAGGCCACGCCGAAGATAAGGCCCCAGAATGCAGTACGGTACGAAATCATCTCGTCGCTGTCGTCCACGTCCGGGTCACCCCATATGGCTTTGCGCGCGACTTGCCACAGGTGCTTCCGAGCGATCCAGAGGCCCCAGAGCACAAAGAAAAGGAAGGCGCCAAAGTTCTGCCAACTGTTGGCCGCGTCGTAGTTGGACCACTGGTCTTCAATGCGCCCAATGCTGAAGCCAAGCCGGTTGCAGATGCCAGCTTGCAGCACAAAGACGATGAAGAAGATCCAGATACTCGACAGCACTTCCGGGTTCGCGAAGTACGCAAAACCGATGGTGAGGAAGTTCACCCGAATGTGCATCGTCGGAAAGTCTCGGCCAAACGAAAACCACCGGCCCTGGATCGGCACGGCGGGCATGGTCGGCGCGAAGTAGGTGACCATGTTCCACGAGAGCAGGCCGAAGGATAGCGCGAAGCCGTACCAGAATAGCCGGCCGCTCATGAACTTCGGCAGGAACCGCCAGTTCTCCGAGTCCTCCACCATCTCCGCGGCAACGGTCACGAGTGGATACACCAGCCGCTCGTGCACGGCCCACTGCTTCCTCAAGATCACCGCGAGGCAAAGGGATATGAAGAACGCGACGCCAATAAACAGCGTCCACCAGATGAGCGGCACGACCCAGACTTCGTACGGCGCCCTACAGCCCGGCGGGAGGCCGTCGAAAAACCACTGCATCGCGTTCCCTTCCGCGCTCGGTGCAATCCACGCGGGGATGTACTCGTGCATGTACAGGCCCCACTGGTTCTCCGGCGACGCATAGTAGAAAGGCGTAGCGATGACCCCAAGGAAGAACGCGGTCAGCCCCGACGCGGGCACAGTCGCGCCCACAAGCCCCATGGCGATGACGGTGAGCAGCTCCGATGGCGAGAAGGCCCACTTGGGGTCCACGAGCTTGAGCGCGAAGTTCAGCGGCGGCACAACGAGCAGGAACACCACAATGAGCGCGAGCGGGAAGTGGCTCAAATTCATGCGGGACGCGTGGACGACGTACTCCGAGTACGCGATCCACACGTTGACGCCACAAATGATCGCGATGCCCAGGGCCACCGCGCGCACTGTGAGTCCCCTCGGCGCGTCATCCTCTTCCGTGGGCAAGTTGGCGGCGGGATCGGGCATGAGGCTGGCGGAATGGCGGATGGTTAAGGGTTGATGCGGCCACGCCCATCCCCAGCGGCCACGTGCATCCTCCGGTCGCCTCCTCTCCCGTTCGATGACGAAGACGCCGCTTGCCTAAGACCGCATCGAGTCGAAGAGCAGCAGGCCGCCTGCACCAAACATGACCGTAGGCATCCAAGCGGCGAGCAAGGGGTTGAGGTGGCCGTTCTTGCTCAGATTGGCAACGACGAACCCAAACGTATAGAACGCTGCACACACGATAACCGACTTGAGGATGCCCATGAATCGGCTGCGGTTCATGCCATCAAACCCGAGCATGAAAGGGACGCCGATGAGCAACAGCACGATCCCCCTAAACGGATCCGCGATGCGGCTGTGGAAATTGAGTTGGAAGTCGTAGCTGTTCGGGTGTTCTTTGCAGAGTTGCCGCAGGTCGAAAATACTCATGGCCGCGGCGTCGATCGGCGACTTGGCGAGGTCGCCGGGCTTGAGATTCGTCTCGACGATGAAGGTGTCGAGCGAGCGACGGCCGAGGTCCCGCCCGTCTTCCGACCAGTCCTGCCGGGTCACGCCGTGCAGTTGAAGCTTGCCCCCTACCCACTCGCCCGATTGAGCTTCGAGGATCGAGCGTATCTTGTGCCCCTCGTAGTAGTAGATCACGAAAACGGACTTCATCACCCCCCTCTGCCGATCGTACTTCCACACGCGCACGGTCATGCGGTTCTCTCGGTCGTCCGCGGTGCAGAGGCGCTCCTCTTTCGTCCCACTCAGCCCTTCTTCGAGTTGGATCTTCTTGCGCCAGATCCTTGGCACCATGAACTCCCGGTCCACGGCGGACAGGAGCGAGATGAGCGTCGCGGCCACGAAGATGGGCACCAAGATCCGCGCCATGCTGACCCCGCTGGCTTTCATGGCCAACAGTTCGTTGTCCTTGGCCAGCCGCACAAGCGTGAGCCCCGCGGCCACAAGCGTGATGGCCGGAACCCAATCCGGAATGCTCGCTGGGATGAAAAAACCGTAGTAGCGCCAGATCGTGGTCAGGGCCTCTCCCAAGCTTAGCTGGACGTATTCCCCCAGATTCTGGAACAAGTCCACCACGACAAACATCCCCGAAATGGCAAACAAAGTCACCAAGAAGTCGGGGATGAACGACAGAATGATATATCGGTCAAGCTTCCGGAGCATGCATCACACGCGTCTAGGAAGATGGCGGGCGACAGGGGACTGGCGTAGTCAAGGGCGAACCATTGTAGCCCCGCGTCGCACAGGAGTCAACGCATGGCCCCCCGCGCGGTGCCCGCCGACATCTCAGGCATCCTCATCGCGCCGGCCATCCTTGCATGTGGCGTCCGCCCTTCCTATCATACTCGACCCCTACTCGGCTGTTCCCCGTGATTTACCCTTTCGCTCGTGGATGCCACAGGACATGGAAGAACTCGTCTTCACGAAGGACCGCTACGAAACGCCGGCCACCAAGATTGCCCTCCTCGCGCGCCCCTTTCCCTCGCTCTGGTTCTACTGCAAGTTCATGGGCGTTGTGTGGCGCTACAGCCGCGTGGCGAAGCGCGGCGAACTCGACCTCGAGGCCTGGCGCATGAGTTCCCTCGCGGTCATACGCGCCATGGAACGCGTGGGCGTTCAGATTTCAGTCGAAGGCATCGACCATTTGCGGCGACTCGATGAGCCGGCCGTGTTCGTGGGCAACCACATGAGCATGCTCGAGACCACCCTGCTGCCCGGCTTGCTCCTCTCATTCTTGGACGTCACGTTCGTGGTCAAGCAGAGCCTGGTCGAGTATCCGGTCTTCGGGCACATCATGCGCGCGTGCGATCCAGTAACCGTTACCCGCACCGACCCGCGGCAGGACATGAAAGCCGTGTTGGAGGGCGGGGCTGCGCGCCTCGCGGCCGGCCGTTCGGTGGTGGTGTTTCCGCAGACCACGCGCACCCCGACGTTCGATCCCGCGCACTTCAACACCATTGGGGTCAAGCTCGCCCGACGGGCGGGCGCGCCGCTTGTCCCTCTCGCGCTCAAGACGGACGCGTGGGAGAACGGCAAGGTGATCAAGGATCTTGGCCGCATTGACCGGAGCAAGCGCGCGCACTTCGAGTTCGGCGAGGCGATGCACGTTCATGGCCGCGGGGCCGAGGAGCATCAGGTGGTCGTGGAGTTCATCCAGGAGCGTCTACGATCGTGGGGCGGCGAGGTGGCAGGCGCGTCCGAGTAGTCCCGCCCTTGCCTACTTCTCCAGCTCCTCAGGCTCGGCCAGTTCGTCCGGCTTCTCTTCGCCCAGGGGCTTTACCACGACCCCGGACGCGTCACAGTAACAGCTTCCCCCCTCCTGCTTGGCTCGGTACATGGCGGCGTCTGCCTTCTCCACAAGCTCCTCCCGCTTCAGCCCGTCGCTTGGGAAGGACACGATGCCCACGCTCGCCCCGATGCCCTTGGCCACCTCCACGCCGTCCGCGATCACGCTGAGCCCCCGCACACGCCGGATGAGCCGCTGCGCGAGGTGCTCGGCGCCGGGCGCCAAGGTCTCCGGCAACAACACCAGGAACTCGTCGCCGCCAATCCGGCCAACCACACTCGATACCCGGCCCACGACGTCCGTGGCGCGGCACGTGCGGCTCAACACGTTGGACACCTCAATGAGCACCTTGTCCCCGGCGGCGTGGCCATGTGTGTCGTTGACTTGCTTGAACCCGTCGAGGTCGATATAGAGCAGGGAAAAGGGATGGCCAAACCGCGCGGATCGCTGCACCTCTTGGTCGATGCTTTGGTTGAGGAAGCGCAAGTTGTAGGCGTGCGTGAGCCCATCACGGAGCGTGAGGTAACGGATCCGCTCGACATCCTGGACTTGCGTCATGCGCAAACTGTACCCATGCACAATCGCCAGCAGCACGAGCGCCGCCGTCATGACCGACACTTGCACGCTCTCCATGGCCTCCTTGAGCTTCGGAGACACAGCCCGCAAGAGTAGCCACACGACCATGAGGATGATCAAGCAGTTGATCAGCAGCATAACGCGCTTGAAGCGTTTCGTGATGCGATCCAACTCTTGAACGTCGTCCCCAGCAATCTCAATGTCTGCCATGGCTGGAATCCGTCCAACAAAGCGCCGCTAGGACGCAGGAGGGGGGCATCACGATACGGCGCTCAGCCCTATATATCGTGCAAGAGCGTAGCATCCGCTGTTTTGTGAGTCAACACTTGTCCTCTCGGCATTTCCAGAACCGGTTGGATTCCTCGGCTTCCCGTTTCCCCTCTGGCCTCTTCCTGCAAACCCAGGCCAATCGTCTTGACAGCCAGTGCTGTGGCGCTATACTTCGCCCTCTCTGTACCAGCCCGTCAACAAAGTGCTGTTCTGCTGCGACGGACGACTTTATTGACGGACGGGTCCCCCACTTCCTGCTGCTAGGAGTTCCAGATGGACAAGGTGAAAGTCGCGGTCATTGGCTGTGGCGGTATCAGTCGCGCCCACTTCAATGGGCACGCCGCGTGCCCCGGCGCGGAGGTGGTGTATGCCGTCGACGTGGACGAGGCGAAAGCCCAGGAGAAGGCCCAAGTCATGGGTTGCAAGTGGCACACGGACTACCTCGCAATTCTCGACGAGGTCGACGCCGTGGACATCTGCACGCCGGTGCACTTGCACGCGTCGATGACGGTTGAGGCCGCGCGCCGCGGCAAGCACGTGCTGACCGAGAAGATCATGGCCCGCACGCTGCCCGAAGCGCGTTGGATGATCGAAGAGGCGGACAAGGCCGGCGTTATCTTCATGGTTGCGTTCGTGCTGCGCTATCGGCCCGAGTTCGCGCTGATGAGCGACTACTGCCAAAGCGGCAAGATTGGCGGCATTCGCCAGGGCTACATCCACACCATGCAGAACATGGCCAAGCCAGCCATCTGGCGCCAGAACCCCTACGACTTACCCATGGGCGCGTTCCTCTCCCACGGCTGCCACTACGTGGACCAGCTTCAGTGGTGCATGGGCGACATCGTCGAGACCGCGAACGTGAGCCACGCGAAGACTCTCGGCGAGATCATCCCCGGGGGCGATGACACGAACTGCGCCATCTTCCGCCACGCCAATGGCGCGGTGTCCGGTTACATCGAGAGTTGGGCGATCCCCTACCGCTGCGCCGGCATCCGCTTCGAGGTCTATGGCACAGAGGGCACGCTTCAACTTGTGTACCACCTCGACGGCAAACGCATCGTGACACTCGTCAACAACGAGGGCTGCAACGACATCTTCGAATTCGACCCGTCCAAGCAAGACCACATGGACGCATTCGGCGGGGCCAAAGACATGCAAGGCCAGATCGCGCACTTCATCGAGTGCGTGCAGAAGGGCGAGCAGCCGCTCACGCACGGCCGGGAGGGCATCAAGCCCATGGCTGTGATCCTCGCGGCAACCGCGGCCGAGGAGGAGGGCAAGATGCTGAAGGTGGAGGAATTCGTGAACCGGCCCGAGAACACCAAGCCTTGGGACGAGGCCGAGTTCCGCAAGTGGGTCGAGGAGAAGTACAACTGGCCGCGATCGTAACCGCCCATCGCCACCAGCACCCACAGCAGCCGAGGCCCCTCGCCTCGGCTGTTTCGCAGGGCTCGCCCTATCCGCCCTTGTTCTCCGACCGCAGGGCACGGACCATGCTGCGAAGCTTGCGAGAGAGCGCCCCCGGATTGTCGTAGCGCTCCTTGGGCGATTTGGCGAGCATCTTCATGAGCAACTCGTCCACGCCGCGCGGCACCTCCTCGTTCACAGTGCTCGGCGGCGCCACGTCCTGCCGCATCACCAAGTCCCGCATCCCTTCCACGTCTTCCGAGTCGATCGGGGGCACGCCACAGATCATATGGTAGAGCGTTGCGCCAAGGGAATAGATATCGGACGTGATATCCAACTTGCGGCCTTCGAGCCGCTCCGGCGCGGTATAGCGTAGGTACGCCAACTGCCGGCCCGGCCGCATGCGCGCCAGCATGGCTTCGGGCACCGGGCCGAAGTCGGTCAGCCTCGCATGTCCGTTCCGGTCCACAAGGATGTTCCCAGGGTGCACGTCCCCGTGCACGAGGTTCTGCTGGAGCGCGTGGTGGAGCGCCCGTGCGGCGTGGCAGGCGATGTAGAGCGCGTCCGGGACCATCAGCCGCTTATGCTTGAGCAAGAGTTCTCGCACGCTGTCGCCCGTCACCAACTCCATGGTGACGTAGTACAGGTTGCCGTCCTGTCCGAGATCGTAGATCGCGACCACGTGCGGATGCGACACAATGCCCGAAAGCCGAGCCCGGCCGATCATCTGATCAAGGATTTCGTCCGTCGTCTCCGGCCCACGCGCCAGCAGCCGGAGGGCCACGAGCCGGTCCATGGACAGTTGCTTCGCTCGGTACACTTTTCCCATGGGCCCCTCGGCGATCATTTCCACGATTTCACAACCCGCCACAGTCTGTCCGGCCAACGGGTCGATGCTGGGGTGCGTGTCCATCAGCTTCGCTTCGGCCTCGTCGTCCGCCTCCTCATCCGATGGGTGTAACTCCTCCTCGACGAGTTCAACGTCGGCAAACTCCCCGGCACAAATATTACAGTACACGCCGGAGCCAATCTCGCGCGCGTCGCCTCGCCTCAGATCGGCCTCAACGATCGCCCTGCCGCATTCCGAGCACAGCATGATCCGCGGGTGTTCGTCGCTGCTGCCCACCTCGCCGCCAGCGGCCGCATCTTCCTCGCCATAGCCCTCAAAGAGTACTGTGGTGAAGCCCAGGTGGAACGCGCCGCCATCATCCAACACGAACTCGTCCACTCGCTTGCCGTCCACGTACGTGCCGTTGCTGCTGTTCAGATCCGTCAGATTGCACTTGCTGCCGGCCAACTCGACCTGGCAATGGATCCTCGAGATCTTAGTGTCCGGGATACAGATATCGTTGGACGGACTCCTCCCCACGGTTAGCACGCGCCCTTCTTCGAGAGCAAAGGTGCTGCCCTTGCTCTTGCCGCTTGTGAATCGCAATCGATACGGCATGGCTTACTCCATTGCAACAAGCAGGCTGACACGCACAACTATAGTCATCCCCATCTGCAATGTCAATCTTCAGTTTCTCGCCTTCCGCGAAACGAATCATTTTGGCTCAACAGCCAGCGCCTTCACCACGCGGAACCCGCAGTCGGGGTAGGCCTCACTCGGCGCCCGCAACTCGCGAGCCGCGCACGTCACACGCTCCGGTGGATCATGCCAACAGCCCCCCTTGACAACCTTCTTGCCGCCCTCGCCATCGTCAGCCGTCCACTCCCACACGTTCCCCACCATGTCGTAGCAGCCGTACGGAGAGCGGCCGCCAAAGAAGGTGCCCACCGGCCCAGGGCCTTGTCCATTCGACTTTGCGCACAGACAACGATCGTTCGAGAAGCTATCGCCCCAAGGGTAACGGCGCTTCTCCAAGCCGCGGGCCGCAAGCTCCCACTCCGCAGCCGTGGGCAGCCGGCCGCCACGCCACTTCGCGTACGCGGCCGCGTCCTCCCACGACACATGTGTCACTGGGGAATCCAAGTCATCTTTGCTTTGGGGCCTGGCCTCCCAATGGGGCGGCGATGGACGGCTCGTGGCCAGCACAAACTCCCCGAATTGCTTGTTGGTCACCGGGTTCTCGTCGATGTAAAACGGCGCAATATCCACGGGCTCAGGCTCCTGGCCGTCCACGGCCGCCATGGGCACAAACTCGCCGCCGGGCACGAACACCATCCAGTCTGGACAATCGAGCACCGGCGGCACATCGACAAGCCCGCCATACTGAGCGTCTCTCTCCGCGGCACGAGCAAACGCTTGATGCGCACCAGCATAGTCCCCGCTCGTAAGCAGCAACAAGCCCGTCTTCGCATGAAACTCGGCTGAATCGCCGTTGCCGGCAAACTCCCCCAGCCGGACACATAGCCGGCGAAGGCTTGGCGCGTCTCCGCCGGCGATGGCAATGCAACTGGACCGCAGGCGAGCAAACGACCGCAAGACTTCCAAACGGGCCTTCACCTCCGGCCCGTGCCCCCCCACCCAACGGGCCTGCGGCATCCAAAACGGCGCGCTTCCCGCCGCCACGCGCGGGGTGCGCCCCGCCAGGAAATCCTCCATGTCCAGCACCAACTGGTCCACGGTCTGGTACCGGTCATTGGGGTCGCGGCCCAGCATCTTGCCGATGAGCAGACAGAGGTCGTCGGACAACGACGGGTTCACAACTTTCGGCCACTTGAGGGGGTGCAGCAGATGCTTGCTCAAAATGATCGCGCGCGTCGCGCCGTTGAACGGCACTTCGCCAACGACCATCCGGTAGAGCGTCGCGCCCAGTGAGTAGAGGTCGCTGCGCACGTCCGGCAAACGCTTGCTCTCGACTTGCTCCGGCGACATGTAGAACGGCGTGCCCACTGCGGTCCCTGGCTGGTCCAACGACTCCGACGCCTCGTCCTTCACGTCGATGGCCAGCCCTAAGTCGCACAGCTTCGCTACGCCGGCGTTGGTGATCATGATGTTGCCAGGCTTCACGTCACGATGGACGATGTGCTCGCCCCAGAGTGCGCCGATCGCTTGGGCGATCTGCATGGCGAGGGTGACCGCGCGGCGCTCGCCGATTGCGCCATCCTTCAGAATAAGGTCGTGTAGCGTACGGCCCTTCACATACTCCATGGCAAAGAAGAAGACCGCGTCCGATTCGCCCATGTCGAAGCCTTGGATCACGTGCGGGTGGCTCACGCGCCCGATCCATCGCGCCTCGCGCTTCATGCGCCGGATGTGGCTCCGGTTTTCCACAGGCGTGACCTTGAGCGCGACGATACGGTCCATGCTGAGTTGCCGCGCGCGGTACACGTTACCCATGCCCCCGCGTCCGATGCGTTCCAAGATTTTAAACCCAGGGATGTACGGCTCGTCTTGCGAGTCATAGTACCCCTGCCGGCGCAACGTCTCTCGGATCTCGCCCCGCGTCATCACTCCCTTGTACCTCAACACTTCGCCCAGCCGTTTTGCCATGCCCATGTCCGCCATCGCTTGTTGAGCGGACAGTCCCTCCTCGACTTGCTGGGGCTTCACAAACCCTAGCTCCTCCGCGACCTCACCGAACTTTTTCTGTTCCTCGTCGGCCATGTCTACTTCGATGGAAACGAAACCGCCATGCTCCTTTGTATTCTACCAAGGCCAGCCTCAAGGTCAACGCCGCAGAGCCGCCCACGCTCCTGCGCAGAAACCGCGCGTGCGCTCTTGAGGAGTTTCGGCCCGCGGCCTACAATCTTCTCATGCAATCCAACATCAAGATTATCGACATTCGTACTGACTTCGAGACCCTCGAGCGCCGCAGCGCGTTTCATTTCGCCAAGGGCACAATGACGCGCAACCTCGTCGCCAACGTCGCCGCGACGGTCGCCACCCGGGGCGGCGCGGAGGCCACGGGCCACGGCAGCATCCACTTGGCCGGCCCTTGGGCCTTCCCTTCCGCGGCTGTCGAGCGCAGCCAGAAGCTCGCGGCCATGCGCGAGACGGTACAACGGCTGGCGCAAGTGGTTGGCGAGAACACCGACTTCGCCCATCCGATCGATATCTATTGGGTGCATCGCGAGAGCATTCATAATGCCGCGGAACGTGCGGCCCGGGAGCTGGGCCTCGCGGAGCCGCTGCCGCACCTCGCGGCTTACGTTTGCTACGCGGCCCTCGACATGGCGCTGCTCGACGCGTTCGGCCGCGCCAATGGCGCGAGCACGTACGCGTGCCTTGGCCCGGCGCATTGCCCCTACGACCTCAGCCACTACCTGGGCGAGGCGTTCAGGAGAAAATATGTGTCGGACTTCATCGCCCCTGCGCCAAGGCCCGCCGTAGCTTTTGCCCACACGGTCGGCGAGTCGGATCCGCTGACGGACGCCGACCTCACCGGCGACGAACCTGACGACGGTCTGCCGACCACGCTGGAGCAATGGATCGCGCATGACGGGCCGAAGAACTTCAAGCTGAAACTCAGCGCCGGTGACCTCTGCGCCGCGGTCGACCGCACCGCAGAGGTCTTCGCACTTGCCCGGCCTGTTGGCGGCAAACTGACCGCAGATTTCAACGAGGCATGCGGCGACGCGGCGTGGCTCGTGGAGTACCTGCGCAAGCTCCGGGACCGCTCCCCCGGCGCATTCGACGCACTGCTCTACGTGGAGCAGCCCTTCGATCGCAACGCGGACGTTGAAGCGGATGA
>JAJRTI010000609.1 GCA_024278415.1 Planctomycetota bacterium
TACGCGAACGCAAATTCGCGCAAGCCGCGCGCATGCAGCAAAAGCGCCGTCGCCGCCCGCCTTGCGGCGGGCTCTGCCGGCGCACTCCAAAAAGGCGCGCCGCGCGTGCCGTTTCGGTTGCGGGTGAAGCCCGCTTTGTGAGACTACGTGAGCAGGTCCGCGTACGCGCGGCTTTCCAGATCGTGTGGGCTGATGCCGAAGGCCTCCATGAGTTCGGCGACCTTGGCTCGTTCGGCTTCGGGGTCGCTCCCATCGTCCATCACGGCCTCGAACTCGATGAACTCGCCCAGGCCCTCGACGCGGTCGAGGTGGATGCGCACGTTGCCGAGCAGCAGCACCTCGCGGCGCTTGCGCACGACGACTGTCTCGCCGAAGATGTGGGCGAGCAGCCGGCGCGTCGCAGCCGGCTGCTCGACTGGCAGCAGGACGTAGTCGCTCTGCTTCGCGTCCGGCTCGTCGGGCCGCAGGTAGGGGATGAGCATCGCTCCGCGCCGGTCCGATTCGCGCAGCTTGAGCCGGCCCCGTGGCGTGGCGAAGAACGTGTCCGTCTGCGTTTCGATCCCCTGTGGCTCCGCGCCCAGCGACAGCGCAACTTGGCGCGCGTTCTCCAGGCCGGGGCAGCGGGCCTTGAGTTCGATATTCGAGGGCATGTGTGGCTGCGGGGGGAGTATAAGAAGGCTTCAGTTCCAACACCACCCGCATGCTGGCGCATGCGGCTACGGGCGCTTATCGCGCGAGCCGTGAGGTCACATCCTCGCCCGTCACCTTCTTCACTGCGTCGACCACGGCCGTCGGCGAGGTCGTGTTGCCGGTCTTGCGCAGTTCTGCGAATACCTTGGCGAGTGTGTCTTCGCCGTGGCGGTCCAGCAGGCGCATGACTTCGGCCATGGCGAAGGCCTCCCTCGCCATGCCTAGGCGATCCGCTGGCATGGCCACCTCGTCTGGTTTCATCGACCACGCCGCGAGCTTGACTCGGTTCCGCAGGCCGGGGTAGGAGCGCACGTCGAGGACTCTGAGATACTGCGACGCGATGTCCCCCGACACGTAGCGGCGCAGCGCCGCGCAGGTGAGGTAGTCGGCCGCGCCGGCGACAAGCCACGCATCATGGGGCGCCTGGACGCGGAGATCCCTGCGGATGCCGACGCGGATGGACGAGTTGACGGCCGAGGCGATGAGCCGCGGGACCACGCGCCGGACCCCGGACAGGAACCGGTCCGTGCGCTTCTTCGCCTCTGCGAGCAGCGGCGGGCCGGCGGTCTGCCTGAGCACAATGGGAACCAAGCCGGGTTGCTTTGTGTCGGCTCCGCCCCCTTCGGCGAACTGGCCGATGAAGCTGACCACGTTCCGCTTGCCGTCGTAGAGGTAGCCTTCCAACTGGCCGCCGGCGGCGAGGTACGCGATCAGTTGGCTCCGCCTCCAGAGACGAATGCGCCGGGGATTGGGGATCGCGGAGCAGGCCTTTCCTACGAGCCGCTCCATCTGCGTCATGTACGCCATCATCGCGCGTGGCTGGCCGGGAACCCCCAATTGCTTGGCCGCGTACGCGGCCACCTTGTCGCGGTTGCGGTGTAGCTTGATCAGGTCGTCCTCGGGCCGCCAGTCAGCCAGCTTGGCCAAGCGCTCATAGAGCCAGGGGTGGAACTGGCGCACGAGCGGCGCCCACACCGGCGGATACTCGATGTAGATGCCCCTATCTTCCAGGCTCGCGGTCCGCGGCGCCGCTGGCATCGCGGCCGGGCAAACCCAACAAAGCGACAAGATGGAGGCTGATTTCAGCATGGGCTCGTGAGGGACGCGCTTGGAGCGGAACGCCTTCGCGTTCCGACGGACGGTCCCGAGGCTTCGGGATCCGCTCCGCTGTGGGCGAAGCCCGCGTTAGGCTTGGAGCTTCTCCCGAAGGCCTTTCGTGAACGCGCAGGCGCGGGCCATGCTCGCCGGGTCTTCGAGCTTGTACTGGAGCACGAGGTCGCCTTCGTACCCAATCTCTGCGAGGCCTTTCATGAACGCGTCGTAGTCGATCGTATCGCCTTCGGACCCCGGCTCGCCGCGGTGGCTGCCGGAGATGTGCACGTCGGAGATGCGGCCCTTCATCGCGAGCGCGGCCGCGTACATGTCCGCGCCGTCGTTGTTCATGTGGTACGTGTCCGCGGTCAGCTTTAGGCGCGAGTCGACCTCGTCGATGAACTTCAGGCCGTCGCGGTAATTGTCGAGCGGGCAGCCCTTCTCGAACTCCAGGCCGATCACGACGCCGGCCTCGTCGGCTACTGGCGCGAGCGCGGCCATGTTCTCTGTCAGTGTTTCGTACGCCGCTTCGGGGGCGACGTCTTTGGGCTGGTTGGGCCAGATGCTGATGACCGGCGCGTCGAGTTTTTGGGCGATGCCGAGCACGCGCTTGAACCACGCCTGCGCGTCGGCCTGCTTGCCGGGCGTGGTGTACTCGAACTTGCCGATGCAGATGGTGTTGACCGCGAGCCCGGCCGCGGCAAGTTCGTCCGCCATCGCGGCGAGGTCGGCCTCGTCGTCGCCAGCCACGAACGGCTCGCGCACGGGCAGGTTGAGGCCCTCGTAGCCGGCGTCGGCGACCATCTTCATGATCTCTTGCCGCGAGAAGCGGCCGAGGGTTCCAGAATAGGGGTCGTAGGTGACGAGCATCGGTGTGTCTCCAAGCACATAGGGGGGGAAGCGGCATGGGGGGATGATCCCCGGTGGCGACCGTGGCGAGGTGAGACGATATCCCAAGTCGGCTCTGTTTGCAAGGCGTGAGATCTTGTGGCCGCGGCCGACCATTTCATTGACGCCGCGCGCGGGGGGAGTTACGATTCTCCACGAGTGCAGACG
Source organism: Planctomycetota bacterium (assembly GCA_024278415.1). The sequence goes on from JAJRTI010000609.1 coordinate 2,839, forward strand.
TGTCACATATCTTCCTGGAGGGTCAAGCTATGAAGCGGATCGCCCAACGACTCGCGTTCGTCGCCATGTGGGTGGCCATCTGGGGGACAAGGGCTTGGGGGGCGGAGATCGTCGTGCGCGTGGCCGACAAGGAGACCGACGCGGCTGTCGCCAACGCGCAAATCAACGTGCGCGTCGGCCGCGAGCGCTACGACCTGCCGACCGGTGACGACGGAACGTGTCGGGTGCCCTACGACGAGGCGCGCACGAAGTACATCTACCTCACGGCCAAAGCCGACGGCTACGTGCCCATGCGCGTGTACTGGCGCGGACGCAACGAGCCGGCCGAGCCGCCGAAGACGTTCACGTTCAAGATGCCGAAGGCAGGAGCGATCGGAGGCGTCGTGAAGAACGAGCACGGCGAGGCGGTCGACAACGTGCGCGTGCGGGTCTACGTGTACGGGTCCAACCGGGAGGGGCAGGCATCGGTCTACCTCTCGGGCTTCTCGGTGTCCACCGATCCCGCGGGCGCGTGGCGCTGTGATTGGGCGCCCAAAAACCCGAAGAACGTGCGGCTCAAGTTCACGCATCCCGAGTACTCGGAGCTGTCGTCGTACGTCAGCAACCAAGGGCTTTTGGCCAAGAAGCTCCAGGAACTCAAGTGGGTGGCCGTGCTCAAGACGGGCGCGAACATCACGGGCAAGGTGGTGGACGAGGATGGCTGGGGCATCGCCGGCGCGCAGGTCCGCACGGGCCGAGACTACTACTCGTCGGGCCGCATGCAGGCCAAGACCGGTCCCGAGGGCGACTTCGAGATTCGGCACGCGCCGGAGGGCGCCACGGTGCTGACCGTGACCGCGGACGGGTATGCGCCCGAGCTGAAGCCCGTGACTGTGAAGGCCGGCATGGAGCCCATCGAGTTTCGCTTGCCTGAAGGCCAGGCGATCCGCGGACAGGTGCTCGACGCCGAGGGCAAGCCGGTGCCGGGGGTGAGCGTATCGACGGAGGGATGGCGCGGGTACCGCACCATCCGATGGCGCGGGCGCACGGACGCGGATGGTTGGTTCGAGTGGAACTCCGCGCCCGCAGACGGCGTTGCATTCAGTTTCTATAAGTCCGGTTTCATGTCGATGCGCAACAAGGTGCTGACTCCGCACGACGACGTCCACGTGATGGTCATGAACAAGGCGTTGATTGTATCCGGGATGGTGACGGACGCAGACACCGGCCAGCCGGTCGCCCGCTTCAAGGTCGTGCAAGGGCTGCGATTCAAACAAAACAAGACCACCAACTGGCAACGGCAAAACCCGGCGACTGGCCGCGACGGGCGCTACACGACGACTTTCACGTACCCGTACGACGGCCACGTCGTGCGTATCGAGGCGAAGGGCTATCTGCCGGCCGAGTCTCGCGTGTTCACCAGCAGCGAAGGCGAGCAGACGTTCGACTTCAAGCTCAAGAAAGGCAACGGGCCCAAGGGCGTGGTGGTCGGCACGGACGGCCAGCCGCTCGCCGGCGCGCGGATCGCGGTCGCACTGCCCGGCCAGTACCTGCAGGTCAACAATGGCGAGTTGAGCGACAGCCGCCGCTACGGCTTCGACGTGGTCACCACCGACGCAGAGGGGCGGTTCCAGATGCAGCCTCAGACCGGGAAGTTTGCCTTGCTTGTTGTCCACGAGCAGGGGATGATCGAAGTGAAGGGCGAGGATCTGGCGAAGACGCCGACGCTTGCCCTGAAGCCGTGGGGGCGCATCGAGGGAGTGGCGCGCATCGGCGCCAAGCCGGCCGCGAACCAGCGAGTGAACATGTGGGCCAGCCGCCCTTACCGGCGCAACGAGCCGCGCATCAACTTTTACTACAGCACCCACACGGACGACGAGGGCAAGTTCGCGTTCAAACGCGTCTCGCCTGGGGAGTGGTACGTGGGGCGCATGATCAGGATCGGCGCGAACATGTCCACCACGACGCACTCGACGTTCTGCGAGGTCAAGCCGGGCCAGACGGCCACGGTGGCCATCGGCGGCACCGGCCGGCCCGTGGTGGGCCGCGTGGCGGCTCCCAAGGGCAAGACGTTGCGCCTGGCCGAGTGGCGCACGCAAGGCAACGTCACGGGGATTCCGACAAGCCAGCCAGCCGCGGAACTGTTTCGGACCTTGGGCAAGCTCCTCGCCGAAGGCAAGACGCCGCCGCCGCGCCGTGTCAACACGTCTTACGCCGTCGTCTTGCAGGACGATGGCTCGTTCCGCATCGAGGACGTGCCGGCCGGGTCGTATCGCATGAACATCAGTTTCCGCGAGCGGGGGCTTCAGCAGTACGGAGGCTGGGGCGCGATGGTGGGCACGGCCCAGCACAACTTCGTCGTGCCGCCCATGCCCGGCGGCCGCAGCGACGAGCCGCTCAATCTGGGGCGCATCGAGGCCACGCTCTACCCACGGCTGAACGTGGGAGACACCGCGCCCGACTTCGAGGTGCAGACGCTTGACGGCGTCCCCTTCAAGCTAGCCGACCACCGCGGCAGCGTCGTGCTGCTGAACTTTTGGGCCACGTGGCAGAAGGGCCGGCCCGACCAAGACGTCGAGGCGGAGTTGAAGGCCGTGTACGACGTGTTCGGCGAGCCCGGCCGCATCGTCATGCTCGGCATCAACGTGGACCCCAACGCAAACGTCGCCAAGACGTACGTCGCGGAGAATCAAATCCCTTGGGCGCAGGCGCATCAGCGAGCGGCCGCGGACAGCAAGATGCTGGTGGACTACGGTGTGCTTACCCCGCGAGGCGGGCAAATGGGTCTGGGCACGTATCTGATTGGCCCGGACGGGAAGGTGCTGGGCGCGCGGCTGAAGAAGTACGAGATCCAGGCCGCAATCGAGAAGGCGCTAGCTGGCGGAGGGGAGTAGGGGCAAGCGTTTGGAGTACCGCCTTTAGGAAGCGACACGGATCGCATCGTGATCCCCAGGCAGGCGGCTGGCGGTACGGCCCCACGGATGCGCAAAGGGACGATCTGCTTGGCGACGGACTCGCCGCGCTCTGTCAGTTTGTTGCCTCTCGCCTTGCGCGGCATTCGGCCATCATCCGTTCGTGAAGGATTCCCGCGAGCCCGAGCCGGGCAAGGCCCGCAGAGGCCCGGCCCGCGCCGCGCGAGTCCCGTTGACTTTCTGCGCGCTAGGCCTATCATAGCTCCTCTGCCTGTCGCCGCGAGGGACAGCCGCCACCTTACTGGATAGGAGACATTCATGGCCGATCGCCCCAACATTATCGTCATCAACACCGACACCCTGCGCGCGGACCACATTGGCGCGTACGGGCATCCGTTCATCGAAACGCCGAACCTCGACCGCTTTGCCGCGCGCTCGATCCAGTTCAACAACGTGTTCATGGAGTCTGGGCCCACGGTGCAGATGCGCCGGGTGTGGTTCACGGGCAAGAGCCTGCTGCCCTATCCCATCGACCTGCCGCCCAAGGGCATCTTTCCCGCGCTGCTGGGGTGGCGTCCGCTGGGCGAGGACGACACGTCCATCGCGGAGACGCTCCAGAGCAACGGGTACCGCACCGCGCTCGTGGTGGACCTGTGGCACTTCTTCAAGCCGGCCATGAACCTGCACCGCGGGTTCGACTACTGGATTTTCGAGCGCGGCCACGAGACGGACAGCCGGTTCACCGGGCCCAGCAACGACAACTACGACACGCGGCCGCACATCTCCGAGGCCATGTGGACCGAGCACTACGACCAGCGCATGAAGGCGTACCTGCGCAGCACGCTGCCCTACGAGGAAGAAGATTACTTCTGCGCGCGCACCTTCCGCCGCGCGGCGCAGGCCGCGATCGACATGTCGCAGGGCGAGAAGCCGTTCTTCATGTGGATCGACACGTTCGTGCCCCACGAGCCTTGGGACGGCCGCAAGAAGTATTGGTGGAATCGCTACAAGGACAAGTTCAACGTCACGTCCGACATCGAGGAGCCCATCTTCTTCTACGGCGCGGATATGTTCCAGTGCACGCAGGAGGACAACGATCTCTTCCACGCGGTGTACGCGGGCATGGTCACCGAACTCGACTTCTGGGTGGGCTACCTGCTCAGCCTGCTAGAAATGGTCGGGCTGTACGAGAACACGGTCATCATGTTCACCTCCGACCACGGCACGGAGTTCATGGAGCACGGCCAGTTCCAGAAGCACCCCGAATTGCTGCACCGGGAGGTGACGCAACTGCCGCTCCTCGTGCACCACCCGGACTTCAACGACCAGCACGTGTCGGTCGACGGGCTCGTGTCCGCGCTCGACTATGCCCCGACGATCCTCAGCCTGGCTGGCGTGGAGCCCCAAGACCGCATGGACGGGTTCGACTTCATGCCGCTCGCCACGGGCGGCAAGGACAAGATTCGCGACTACACGCAAAGCGGGTACTGCCACTATGGCGGCGTGCGCACGCCGGAGTGGAACCTGATCTTCCCTGTCTGCACGCGCGAGGACGCGCAGGCGCTGGAGGTCATCAAGTCCCAGCCCGACATCGCGCTCGACGTGATCCACGCGATCGAGGCGCCGCCAGACGACCGCGAAGTGGAGCTGTACAACACGGTCGAGGACTCCGGGGAGTTGAAGAATGTGGCCGCGGAGCATCCCGACATCGTGAAGGAGCTGAAGGCGCTCGCGCGCAAGACGTGGCCCAACGCACCGAAGCTCCAGAACTAGCGCGTTGCGCGGGACGAACAGCCCCTCGTTTGTAGCACGCTCGTAAGAGCGTTCCGCTCCGCCCAGAAACGCACTGACGTGCGTGCTGCGAGCGACTAAGGCGGAAACACGCCGGGATAGGCCGCCGCGATCGCGTCCGCGACGACCTTGTGGCCGGCCGGGGAGAAGTGGATGTCTCGGTGGAAGAACAGCTTCTGCCCCTCGCGCTGGGCTTCCTGGAATCGCGGCACCAGGTCCAAGAACTCCACCGCGTTCTTGGCCGCCCAGAGCCGCCACTTGTCCGAGAACTCAGGCTCCTTCGGGTCCGCGTAGCCGGTCGTCAACCTGAACTTCGAGGGCACGGCCATGAGCACAAACCTGGCGCCCGTCGCTTTCACCTCGCGGGCTAAGTTGAGCACGAGCCCTGCGCTCAACTCCGACACGTCCGGGTTCTCCACCACCCAGTAGTTCTGATGCTTCAGCCAGTATTCCAAGAGGGTGCGGTGCTTGGCGAGCAACTGGTACACGTAGGCCTTGCGCATCTGGATGCGCCACCATCCCTCCTTGGGGCCGGGAATGGCCACGATCCGGCCGTCTTCGCCGCGAAGGGCTTGCCGCACCATGCGCCGGTCCCCGGCGATGTCGTTGCTGTAGAGCAGCACGAACACGTGCGTGGGCTTGAACCGCCGCACCTTCGTGCGCCATTGCAGCAGGTAGAAGATCGGGCTGTAGCTGGACACTCCATAGTTCTTCACCACCGCGTGGCGCCGCGCACGCTCCGCCAGCCGGCCCACGAACGACTCCTCGTACGGCACTTCCGTCGCGGCCACGAACGAGTCGCCCATGAAGGCCACGCGATACTTGGGGGCGGGACACGGAGCCGCGGCCGAGGGGGCGGCCGGCGCAACGAGCCCCTCCGCGTCATACCGCACGAGGTGGCCCCCATAGTCGCCACTGGGGTCGTATTTCGTGAACGTGTAGTTGCGCATGGGCGCGTGATGCAGGATCGGGTCCGACACCAGGCCCGTAGCGCCATAGCGCAGCCCCAGAAGCCGCAGGCCCAGCTCCACCAACACGAGCCCCACCGCTACGCCCGCCAACACGGCGACTGCGCGGCAAATGTGTTTGTGTTTGTATCTGTGCATGGTTGGCGCCGGTCGCGCAAAGCGGGCTGCGCCCGCAGCCCGGGAGCGGGCGGCCTTTGCCGTCCGTCGGAACGCGAAGGCGTTCCGCTCCGAGTATCTCCGCGCCACGCGGCGAACTGATACCGTTGGAGTCTATTCGCGTTTCTCTTCGAGCAGTTTGCGCGCAGTCCGATTCTCTGGGTCGATCTCAAGAGCCCGTCGCCACGCAGCGCGGGCTTTCTGGGATTCGCCAAGCTCGCGATAGCACAGCCCAAGCAGGGTGTGCAGATACGCCTTGGGCTCGGCCCGGGGGATGTCCTTCTCCAACAGGCCGACTGCTTCGGCCACGCGGCCCGTCTGCACAAGCATCATGGCCGCGTCCCGCAGCAAGTCCGCGCGATGTGGCTCGGCCATGTGCCGGCCGCGGGCGCGCTCCCACGTGGCTTCGATGTACGCCTCGAACTCCTGCTCGGAGAACCGGAACTCCGCGCCGGCTTCGCGGCGGCGCAAGAGCACGAAGGCCGCGTCTCGCTCGATGCATTCGTAGGCCTCGGCCAAGAAGGCTTCGAGCTTGTCCAAGTCGGCCACCACGTGCTCGATGCCCTCGACCGCGCCGAGTTGCATGTCCAGGAGCACCCACTTCGGCTGCCGCTCTCGTAGGTGCTCCACGTCGCGCACGTCGCAGAGGAACGCCGGGCGGCCGGCCATGTGGTTCGCGAGATTGAGCGAGCACAGCACGAACGCGCGGGAAGGCACGCGCTCCATGAGGCGCCGCGCAACCGCGCGGCGCGCCGGCGGCATGGGCGGCGCGCTGTAGGGCTCCGCCCAGGAGAAGCCGACCTGCTGCCGGCCCATCTCCGACAGGGGCAGCCACACCGCGCAACACAGGAGCACGGCTACGCTCAGCACCGTTGCACCCTGGCGGCCGGGCACGACTTGCGAGACGCGCCGGATGCCGTAAATGGCCGCGTAGAACAGGCCCGGCAGCGCGGCCGCATGCGTATGGGAGAGCGTGGACGCCATGCCGTATTCGGGCGTGGAAAGCACGTTCATGGCGATGATGGGCAGCGCACACAAGAGCGCGCCAGGGGCGGCAAGGGGGAGGAGGCACAGGCCGGCGAATAGCCGAACGAGGTGCATGCGAGGCATCGGCTGGAGGGCGATGCCGATCGTGCGCAGGGGATGGCGCACGATATGCCACAACGCCTCGCCCATGGTGCCGCCAATGGTTGGGCCGTAGAGCCGCCGCGTCCACGTGACGTCGAACGCCTCTTGGGAAAGGCCGGGCATGATGACGCGCACGGACAGCAGGAACCACACCACGGCCAGTCCGAGCACAATCAAGCCGCGTTTGCGGTCCCCACGGAACAGGGCGATGTACAGCCCGAACCCGGCGAGCACCAGCGGCACGTTCTCTTTCACGCCGATGCTCAGGAGCAGCGCGAGCCACATCCAGCGGAACCGCCGTGTCTCGTAGCAGAGGAAGGTCCAAAGCAGCAGCGGCACGCTCATGAGGATGGGGCTGAAGCACTCCAGGTTCGCGCCGTGCATGGGCGGGTAGAGCAAGCTGGCCACGCCGAGGAGCGCGCCGGCGGGGGGGCTGTCGAGCACGTGTGACGCGAGCTTGTAGACGAGCAGCGCGGCCACGGCCATGAGGATGCGCTGCGCGACGATCAGCGTGGCCGGGTGCTGCCAGAGCGCGTAGATCGGAGCGAGCAGCGCGAGCGTGGGCGACACGTGGTCGCCGAGCGAGTTCGTGCCCACCGCGCCCCAGTAGAGCACGCGGCCCCGGCAGGTGTTCCAGAGGATGTTCTCGAAGGAGTGGATGTCGCCGAGCGCGATAAAGCTCGAGAGCTTGCGCATGACGAGCCAGCTTGTCGCCACCGCGTACGCCGCGCCCGCCGCGGCGACCCACCACCCCAGCCGCGTGCTCCCGGCCTCGATTCGGGTTGGATTCTCGTCTCGGACTGATATACTCTGATGTGTCAAATCGGCGAATCTCGCGGCTACGAACCATCCCTTGAGGAGTGCGTCCATGTCCCTCTCGCGCGTCTGTACCCTATCATGCGCCCTCGTGGCGGTCAACACGCTGGCGGGGCCCAACTTGGCGGAAGTGGAGAAGAATCTGGGCGTGGAGTGGATGGGCGTGTACATGCAGGGCAAGAAGGCGGGATACGCGAAGTCCGTGGGCGAGAAGTCGAGTTTCAAGGGCGTGCCCACGTACCGCTTTGCCATGGACCTCACGGTCAAGGTGACCATGCTCGGGACCGCGCAGGAGATTCGCGTGCAGGAAGAGAAGCACTTCGACCACCAGGGGAAGATGCGCTACGTCGTGTCGAGCATGAGCAGCGCTGTGAACGGCAGGGTGCTGACAAGGACCCGGACCGTCGGGGTGCTGAAGGGGACCAAGATGGTGCTCACGACGAAGTCGGCCGGCTCGCCCACGACGCAAATCATCGACGCACCCAAGGAGACGCTCGACGACTACTTGGCCGCGAACCGGCTCGCGGTCGAGGGCGCGAAGGTGGGAGATTCGGTCGCAGTGCACATCTTCGATCCTTCGCTGCGCAGAAGCATCGACGCCACGATGACCGTGAAGGCCAAGAAGACCATCCTCTTCAACGGCATCGACACGGAGGTCACCGAGGTCGTCACGTTCATGAAGCAGATGGGGGTGAGTTCGACGTCCTACTTCAACGCTCAGGGGCGCATGCTCGAAACACAAGTCGGCGGCATGTTTGTGCTGCGCGCGGAGAGCGAGGATATGGCCAAGGACGTGAAGGTCGCGTTCGATGCACTGCGCAGCAGCGTCATTCCCGTGCCCAAACCGATCGAGAACCAATACGACCTCAAGGAGATGACCGTCATCATCACCGGCGTGACGAACCCAGGCGTGATCCTCGATACCCCGCGGAACACGTACACGAAACTGGGGCCGGGCAAGTATCGCCTCACGACGCGCGTGGAGGATGTGTCCGACCTGCCAGGGCTGACCCTCCCGGTGACGGACCCTCGCCTGGCCAATGACCTAAAGGCCACCGCGTTGCTCCAGTCCGACAACCCCAAGCTCAGGGCCAAGGCCAAGGAAATCGTGGGCAACACCAAGGACGCCTGGGAAGCGGCGAAGAAGATCAACTCCTTTGTGTATCACAACGTGCGCAAGGTCGGCACCGCGGCGCTGTCGAACGCCCTAGAGACGCTGGAGACCATGCAAGGCGACTGCACGGAGCACGCCGCGCTGTTCGTGGGGCTGTGCCGCGCGGCCGGCATTCCCGCACGGGCGTGCACTGGGCTCGTGTACTGGCCCACGGGAAAGGGGTTCGGCTACCACCAATGGGGCATGGTGTACGTGGGCAAATGGGTGGAGATCGATCCCACCTTCAACCAAGCGGTGGCGGACCCAACGCACATCAAGCTTGCAGAGGGCGACTTGGCCGAATCGGCCCGGCTCGTGGGCGTCATCAGCACGCTCAAGGTGAAGGTCGTGGAGACGAAGTAGAGCGGATCCGGGGACGCGATGCGGAAGCCGCCGAAGGCGGATCGCATCGTGTCCCCCGACAGCAAGGTTGGCAACCTTCGGGAGGAGTCTGCGCACCACGCGTCCTTGGTTCATGCCTCCGGGCACCCCCCCTTGCCTTTCGGCCGATGTTAGCCTACACTTGTAACAGTATCCTAACATGTTATTCTTCCACCGCGGATGTCCGTGATGTACAATTATCTCCAAGAGGTGTTGCCATGCATCTAACAAAACGGCAATCGGAAATCCTCGAGTTCGTGAAAAACTATCGCCAACGCCACGGATACTCCCCCACACTTGCGGAAGTCGGTGAGCATTTCGACGTCAACAAGGTGACCGTGTTCGAGCACGTGAGCGCGCTCGTGCGCAAGGGCTATGTGACGCGCTCCCACGCGGAAGCCCGGTCCATCGTGCCCATCGAGGAAGTGGAAGCCCGGCCCATGACGCCGCTGCCGCTCGTGGGCACCATCGCGGCCGGCGAGCCCATCGAGGCCATCGAGGAGAAAGAGGTCATCGACGTGGGCGAGTTGCTCGCGACCGACCGCGACTGCTTCGTGCTCAAGGTGAACGGCAATTCCATGATCGACGAGCAGATCCGCGACGGCGACTACGTGATCGTGGAGAAGCGCTACACTGCGGACGACGGCGAGACCGCGGTCGCGCTGCTTGAGGACGGCACCGCGACATTGAAGAAGATCTATCGTGAGGACGGCCGCATCCGACTGCAACCGGCCAACGCCTACATGGAGCCCCGCTACGTCGACCACATCGAGGTGCAAGGCGTAGTCGTGGGCGTGCTGCGGAAGTATTAGCAGAGGTGACCCGCGAGCCCATGGCTAGAGACAGAACCATGCGCATCGCTTTTGCTGAACGAAAGGGCGACGTGCTATCGCACCACGGGCCGTTGCCCTGCATGCACGACGTGCCGTGCATCAACGTGACGCGCGGCTGTTCGTTCAAGTGCAGCTACTGCGCTATTCGGCCCAGCTTCGCTCGCGGCGCGCCGGACATCGTCGTGTACACGAACCTGGCCGAGAAGCTGGAGGCGGAACTCGCCCGGCACCGGCATCGCCCCACCGCGGTGTACTTCTCGCCCTCCTGCGACCCTTTCCAGCCCCAGCGGCAGGTGCTCGCGGCCACGTATGGCGCAATGAAGGCCCTGCTCGAAAACCGCGTCGGCGTCATGTTCACCACCCTAGGCGTGATCCCAGCGTCGTTCATAAAACTCTTCGAGCAGCATGCGCCGCTCGTGCAGGCGCAGATCACCCTGACCACGACGGTGCACGCAATCCAGAAGGCGATCGAGCACAACGCCGCGCCCCCGGCCAAGCGGCTCGACAACATCCGCCAGCTTCAGGCCGCCGGCGTGAACGTGGAAGTGCGCATCGAGCCGCTCATCCCTGCCCTCACCGATATCGATCTCAACCTGCACCGGCTGTTCGACGACCTGGCCCCATATGCGCCCCTGCGCGCGCCCGTGAGCTACATGTTCCTGCGCGGGCACAACGAAGAAAACCTGCGGGACGCGTTCAATCGAGGAGCCGCGTTCCAGCGCGTGCTCAGCTACTACGACCTCGGCTACAAGGTCCAGTTGGAGAACGACAACGCGGAGATCCGCGTGCTGCCGCCAAAATACCGCACTGAAAAGTACGCCGAGATTCGCGCCATGGCCGAGCCGCTCGGTATCGACGCGTTCATGTGCTCCTGCAAGAACCCCGACTTGTCCCGAGAGCTACGATGCCGGGCAAACCGGGATACCCACTACGCCGAGGCCGCGGGCCAGCATCTGCTGTTCGCTGTGTAGCCAGGCCGCGGTCTCTTTTTTTGTCGGAGTGGTTCGGTATCTATTCGGGCAGACACAGCCCCTTGCCCCTGAGTTCGTAGCGCGCTCGTAAGAGCCTTCCGCCTGCGCTCTCGCAGAGGCGCCCTTACGGTCGCCACTACAAGCGCCGCCGCGTGCTACAAGCACCTCTGAACTCACCGATGTCTGGAGACGCCTCCTACATGCGCCAATCGAAAATGACAACCCTTTTCCACGTCGACGTCGACAGCTTCCTTGCCTCTGTGGAGCAGATCCGCCACCCGGAGTGGCGCGGGCTGCCGGTGTGCGTAGGCGGCACGGCCGACGACCGCAGCGTGGTCGCGTCCGCGTCGCGCGAGGCCAAGGCCCGCGGCATCCGCACGGCCATGACCATTGCGCAGGCGCGCGCCATCTGCCCCCACGCGATCTTCACCCGCGGCTATTTCCCCCACTACCAGGAAGCGTCCGACGCGATGTTGCGCGTCATTGGCGACTTCAGCCCGGACTACGAGATGGTGTCGCTCGACGACGTGTACGTGGACATGACCGGCTTCGACCGGCTCTACGGCCATCCGCTGCCCACCGCGGAGCGGCTCAAGACGCGCATCCACGCGGCCACCGGCTTGGACGTGACCATCGGCATCGGCACGAACAAACTCATCGCGCGGCTCGCCACGACCGTGGCCAAGCCGAACGGCATCGCGCACGTCTGGCCGGGCTACGAGCGCGAGTTCGTCGCGCCCATGGCCGTGTCGAAGCTCCCTGGCGTGGGCCCCGCGATGCAGCGCGAGTTAGAGAAGCTCAACATCCAGACCGTGCGCGACCTCGAGAGCATCCCGGAGGAGATCATGGCCGCCGCGTTCGGCGCGCACGGAGAATTGCTCGCCAAGCGCGCACGAGGCGAGGATGCGGCCGTCGTCGTGGAGCGCGGCCTGCCCAAGTCCATCAGCCGCGAGACTACGTTCGAGGACGACACCGCGGACCGCGGCATCATCGAGGGCATGATCTACTACCTGATCGAGCGCGCCTGCCGCAAGCTGCGCGGGCTCGACGCGAAGGCCAAACGGCTCCAACTCAAGGTCCGCTACTCCGACTTCCACACCCGCGCCGTGTCCTGCTCCTTCCCCCAAGCGACCGACCAAGACCACGACGTGTTCGACGCGGCCATGGGCCTGCTGCCCAAGGCGCTCAACCGGCGCATGCGTGTCCGGCTCGTGGGCATCGCGCTGTCGAACTTGCGCGCCGGCGCGGCCCACCAGCGGGACCTCTTCGCGGAGCGCCGCGCGCAGAAGATGCGCAAGCTGCACGACAGCGTGGACGCGATCCGAGATCGCTTCGGCTTTAGCGCGGTCACCGTGGGCCGGGCCATCGACTTGCTCGACAAGTTCGACAAGGACGAGCACGGCTTCCGGCTGCGCACCGCGTGCTTGACGCAGTGAGAAACGCAAGGGGGGAGCGGAGAAACGTAAAGACGTAAAGGTGCAGAGGTGTAGGGCATGAGGGAGGCCGCCCGCCAACTCCCCCTCGCATCTTTGCGCCTCCGCGCCTGGGCGTCGAGTTCCCCGCCATTACGGCTTGGAGTAATATTTCGACAGGAGCGTGATCGCAAACAGGAACACAAGCAGCGCGCCGAAGAAGTAGCCAAACCGCTGCGGGGGCACCACGCGCTCGTCGTACGGATCCCGGCGCTGCACCCGGCACACGAAGCAGAACCACGGCCAGACGATCTTGGGGCTCCAAGAGAGGATCAACAGTACCGCTGCGAAGATCAGCAGCACGACTCCTTTGGTTGCGTCGTCCATAGTCAGAGCGCAGTATCCGCATCCCTGCACGCGTGTCAAGCGCCCGGTAGCCGCATTCGCCAGAATGCGGGCGATGAGTAAGCCGTCTGCCCGCATGCTGGCGCATGCGGCTACAGACCAAGCGCATGCGGCCACATGACAATTGCCTCCTCATTGCGAAGCCGGTATGCTGCGGTGAGCCGTCTCAACCGCGTTTCCGGCCTGTCTGCATGCCCATCACGTTCAATCCATTCTGGCCGGTCTGGCTCGTGCTGCTGATCGGGTTTGCCGCCGCCGTGGCGACGCTGTGGGCGTACGCGAGCCCGACGGCGGGGGGCTCGTACGCGATCCGGCGGGTGTTCCTGCTGCTGCGCTTCGCCGCGCTTTTGCTCGTGGTGCTGTGCCTCCTGCGGCCGTCGATCCGGCGGGACAAGGTCTACATCGAGAAGGCCAAGCTTGTGGTGCTGCTCGACGCGTCCGAGAGCATGACCATCGCGGACGCCGGCCTCGGCCTCTCTCGGGCCGAAGAGTTGAACCGCCGGCTCAAGCAAGCGCGGCCGCAGTTGGACAAGCTCTTGCAGCAGTTCGACGTGTCCGTGCTGCACTTCGGCAGCCACGTGCGCATCGGCCCGCTGGGCCCGGTGAAGCCCACGGACACCTCCACCGCGCTCGGCGACGCGCTGCTCGCCGCGCTCGGCGAAGCCCAAGGCAAGCGCCTCGCGGCGATCTTGGTCCTCAGCGACGGGTCGAGCAACACCGGCGCCCGTCTTGGCGAAGCCGGCCAAGCCGTTGCACAGCAGCGGACCGCGATCGTGGCCGTGGGATTCGGCAAAGCCACCGGGTCCGTCGTGGCCCGGGACGTGCGCGTCGAGGCCGTGTATTGCCCCCGGCAGGTCTACGAGCGCAACGTGCTCACCGTCGCCGCGGACATGCTGTTCCTCGGCTGCGCGGGCGAGCAAGTCGAGCTGAGCCTTATCTTCGGCGACAAGGCGGTCGACTCCAAGCGCGTGCGCGTGCGCGGCGGCCGCGCGCGGACGCGCATCGAGCTTCAGTACACGCCCACGGAGGCTGGCACGTTCAAGGTGCGCGTGCGCGCGACGCCGGTGCCCGACGAGGCCGCGCTCGCGAACAACGAGATGGCCAGCTTCGTGCGTGTGTTGCCGGGCGGCTTCAACGTGCTCTACATCGAAGGCCGGCCCCGGCCGGAACTCAAGTTCATCAAGCGTTGCTTCCAGTCCGCGGCCGGCATGGAGATCCAGGCGCCCCTCGTGCTCATGGCCGGCGGACGCAAAGTCGGCGCCCGTCTCCCGCGCACGCCGCAAGAGTGGCAGCGCTACGACGTCATCATCCTCGGCGACGTGCCGTGCGACGTGTTCACGGTGTCGCAGCTCCAAGCCATGGAGGCCGCGGTTTCGCAGAGGGGATCGGGATTAATCATGATCGGCGGCGTGCGCAACTACGGGGCCGGCGGGTACGCGAACTCGCCGGTGGGGCGCATGCTGCCGGTGGACGTGGCGACCTCGGTCGGCCAGATCGACAAGGAGTTTCGGCTCACGCCGACGCCGGCCGGCTGGCGCCACTTCGCGCTGCGTCTCGATGCGGACTAGGCCAAGAGCCGCGAGGTGTGGGCAACGCTCCCCAAGCTCAAGGGCGCGGTGCGGCTGGGCAAGGCCAAGCCGGCCGCGACCGTGCTCGCCACGGACGAGCAAGGCGCGCCCATGCTCGTGGCCCAGCCCTTCGGCCGCGGGCGCACCATGGCCTTCGCCGCGGACAGCACCTGGCGCTGGGTCATGTCGGCGCAGGACACCGCACCTCGCTTCAAACGCTTCTGGCGGCAGATCGCGCTCTGGCTCGCCGGCCGCGAGGACGAAGGTGACAACGTCGTGTTCCTCACCATCGACGAGGTGCGCTACCTCAAGGGGGCGAAGGTTCGCATGGAGGCGCGCGTCGAGGACAAGGACGGCAAGCCGGTTGAAGACGCGGACGTGACCGCGTCCATTGCCGCGCCCGGCGGCGAGCGCGTGCCCCTCGCATTTCGATACGATTCGGGCCGCTACCATGCGACGTTTTTCCCCACAGAGGTGGGCGACTACAACGTGGCGCTCAAAGCGCTCCAAGCCGGCCGCGAGTTGGGACACGACTCCGGCCGTTTCCTCGTGTACGAGCGCAACCTCGAACTCGACCCGCCTGAGGCCAAGCTCGCCACGCTTCAGGCGCTCACATCCGCGAGCCCCGGAGGAGCCTACTTCCCATCGACCCGGCTGCGCGACGCACTAGACTCGGTGGGCAAGCTCAAGTCCGAGGCGAAAGTGAAGAAGCCCGAAATCTTCGACATCTGGGACAACCCGTTCGTGTTTGTTATCTTCCTCGCGCTGCTCTGCACCGAATGGGCGTTGCGCAAGTGGCGCGGCCTCGTGTGACCAGAATTCTCAACGGGTCACGGACGTCCTCGTCCGTGACCTACAGAGAGCGCCTCCATCCGCCCTCTGTGGTAAGACCGAGATCACCGGAAAGGAGCCCCCTCATGACCAACCCTCTCGACTTCATCCAGAAGCGCCGCAGCATCCGAAGCTACAAGGACGAGCCTGTGAGCGACGAGCAGGTGGACACGCTGCTGCGCGCGGCCATGGCCGCACCGTCGGCCGGCAACCAGCAGCCGTGGGAGTTCGTTGTGATTCGAGACCGGGCGGCCATGCAGGCCGTCACGGAGTTCCACGTGCACGCCACGCCGCTCGTGAAGTCCGTGCTGGGCATCCTCGTGTGCGGCAACATGGACCGCGTGCAATACGGCGACATGTGGGTGCAGGACTGCTCGGCCGCGACACAGAACATCCTCCTCTGCGCGGCCAACATGGGCCTAGGCACGTGCTGGCTCGGAGTGTACCCGATCCAAGAACGCATCGACGGCCTGCGCCGGTTGTGCAACTTGCCCGAGCGCGTCGTGCCCCTGGCCCTCATCGCGGTCGGCGTGCCCGACGAGGACAAGGGCCCGGCCGACTACTACGACCCGGCGCGGGTGCACCACGAGAAGTTCTGAGCCAGAGCCAACGTCGCGATCCGAGTCAAACGAAGTGACACGAGGCGCGTCCTCGCCTCAGCCAAACGCCAGCGAGTACACGTCCGCGTCGCACATGGCAAACCGCAGGCGCACGGGCCGGCCCGCAAGCGATGACACATCCTCTCCCCCCGCCCAAGTGACCACCCGGTCGATCTCGTCGCCGACTAGCTCCACCGCATCGTCGAGCGCATAACCAGGCACGGGCGCGCCGGCCGCGTCTTGGACCTCCACGCGGATGCCGCCGGCCGCGGACGTGTCGAAGTTGAGCGTAAGCCGGCTGCCGGCGAACGTGAAGGGCTTGGTGAGCAGTCCGCCGCCGGCGTAGGGAGCGCGCACGGACACGAACCCGTCGAGCCGCATCGAGTACCGCCGAATGTGGCAGGTCGGCGCGCCGTAGTGGCCGTTGCGGTAGAGCGACATCTCCCGCGGCCCAGTCTGCACCACGCCCGCGGCCGCCGTGCCGGCGCGGGAGGACCAATTGGCGCGGTCCGCGCCCGGGCGCAGGAACGCCTCGAGGAACGTGCGGTCGTACACGTTGCCTCCGCGGCTCGTCATGAGGATCGTGTCGGAGCAGGAGTTGCGCTGCGCCGGATGCACGTGCAGGCGCTCGGCCTCTTCGTCCGAAAGGATCGTGCGCCCGGGCAGGAACCGCCGGGGCATGGCCACGTAGATGTGCGGCGCGCGGAAGTAGGGGTGCGTGCCGGTCGTGTACATCTCCTCCGCGGGCGCGGCGCTGCCGGCGTGGACGAACTCCATCTCCACGGCCGGGCCCCAATGCAGGAAGTCGTCGCTCGTGGCACGCGACACCCACCGCACCTTGTCCCGCCACGTGCGGAAGTAGCACACGTAGCAGCTCTCGTGCTCGGACCAGAAGGCCAAGTTCGGCGAGTCGAACGCAAACTCGGCCGACGTGATGCCCGGCTCCTCGCTCATGCGGCGCCAATGGAGGCCATCGGCGGACGCGAACATGCACAGCCCGGTCTTGTGAATCCCGGCCACGGCCTTGAACCGCTCGTCTGCGGCCACACCCGGGCGCGTGTCGAGGAAGGGCATGAAGTTGTGCGAGAATGGCGGCTGGTGCGCGAGGACCGCGTTGTTGTCCCGCGTGCCGTGCAGTTCGAACTGGCCGAGGCTCGGCCGCGTCCAGTGGCGGCCGTCGGGCGAGGTGATGAGGCAGGTGCACTCGGACGCATCCCCGTCGGCCACGCCGCCCATGCCGCGGTAGTAGAGACGATACTCGTCGCCCACCTTCATGACCGCGGCCTCATTCGAAAACACTCCCTCCCACGGCTGGTCGTATCGGAACACGACACCCTCCTCTCGCGGCTCGTGCATGACTCGGTTGGCGTTGTCGAGGCGGTCGATCAGGTCGTCGTCGACGAACAGTTCTCTGCGTGATCCGAGTTCGATGGTCATGAGTGGCTCCTCGCGGTTTGGGATGGGGCGCGGCCATGATAGCGCGGCGGCCGGCAGAAGCAACCCCGGCCTCGTGCAATGCTTGACTGCACCCGCCGCGCGTCCCTATACTTGGGGCGACAGCGCGCGGCGCGAAACGGCCAGACACCAACAGCCCACAGCGAGCTTGCTCATGCCCGGTCTGATCAAAGTCTTGAACTCGGACGATGCGCCGAGAAGCATCCCCGACAGCGGGCAGGTGACCATTGGCCGCGGCGACCTCGCGGATATGGTCATCAAGGACGCGTACGCCTCGCGCGTGCACTGCGCGGTCGAGGGCAACGAGGGCCGGTTCTTCGTGTCCGATTTGGGGAGCGGCAACGGCACCAAGCTCAACGACGAGACGATCGCGGCCAAGACGGAGCTGAAGGAGGGCGACCGCATCACCATCGGCCAGACGACGCTCGTGTTCTCCCTGGGCGGACCGGCCGAAGGAGCCGCGGCGCCCAAGCCACGCAAGAAGGTCAACCCCTTCCAAACCCTACGCGCGATGAACCACGCGCTCAAGGCCGGCAAGACCTGGCAGCTCGGCGATTACCAGGTCGTCGCACGCATCGCCAAAGGCGGCATGGGCACCGTATACCGCGCGGTGCAGCAGTCCCACGGCCGCACGGTCGCGCTCAAGGTGCTCTCCCCGGAACTCATGTCGCAGAGCAACGTGGTCGAGCGCTTCCTGCGAGAGGCCAAGACCGCGTCCCAACTCGAACACCGGCACGTGGTGGCCGCGTACGACTACGGCCAGGCCGACGGGCTTTACTACTTCTCGATGGAGTACGTGGACGGCACGCCGCTGAGCACGTTCCTCAAGCGCAAGCGCATCTCCGAGAGCGACGCCGTGCGGCTCGCGCTGGACGTGGTGGACGCGCTGGAGCACGCGGCCGCGAAGCACATGGTGCACCGAGACGTGAAGCCGGGCAACCTCATGATCACCCGCGACGGCATCGTCAAGCTCTGCGACTTCGGTCTTGCCAAGCCGCGGCAGTGGGACGGCCCCGCGCTGACCGCCCCAGGCATGCGCGTGGGCACGCCGACCTACATGGCCCCCGAGCAGATCAAGGGCGAGGAGGTGGACCTGCGCACGGATATCTACTCGCTCGGCGCAACGCTCTACCGCGCGGTCACCGGCAAGCGGCCGTTCGCGCGGCAGACGCCGTTCCAGGTCATGACCGCGCACGTGACCGATCCCCTGCCCAAGCCGCGGTCCGTCAAGCCGGATCTGTCGCCGGAACTCGATGCGGTGATCTGCAAGATGATGGAGAAGGATCCGGGCAACCGCTACCAGACGTTCGACCGCCTGCGGGCAGCGCTCAAAGAGGTGCAGCGCGCGAACAAGGCGCGCAAGGCGGAGGAAGCCAGGGCCGTCGCACCGACCGAAGTGATAGAGGAACACAAGCCCGCGCCAGCGCCCCCCACGCCGGCCCCGGCCCCCGAGCCGGCGCCTGCGCCGCAGGAGACCAAGAAGGTGAGCGAGTCGCGCGGCTTCGTCCTGATCGACGACGAAGACAGCGACTTCGAGGCAGGGCCGCCAGGCCCGGCGCAGGCTTCCGCACCGGCGCCTGACGAGAGTGATTACGACATCGTGCTCGACGGCAAGCTCAAGCACGAGCCGCTCGTGGAGACGCCCGACGAGGCCGAACCGGAGCCCGCGCCTGAGCCCAAGCCGGCGAAGCCCAAGCCCGCCCCCATGCCGCCGCGGCCGTCCCCCATCGAGCCGCTCGTGCCGCCGCCCCCGCCACCCGAGCCGGGCCGCATCGCGAAACTCCTCAACGCGCTGCGAAGCGGCATCGCGCGTCTGATACGTCGCCGCCCGAAGGGGTGATCCCACTGCGCGTGTGGGCGGCTCTTCGTGCCCTTCGTGGTCCATCCCACGCTTCGGAGCTAGCATGCAACGTGAGACCGTTCGAGTCGAGCTTGGCGACCGCAGCTACGACATCGTCATTGGCTACGACACCGTTGCCGACCTGCCCGCGCACATGCGCAAGTTAGGCCTGGCGAACGACGTGTTCGTGGTCACGAGCCCGACCGTGTTCGAGTGTTGCGGCGAGCCGGTCGCCCGGGCGCTCGACACAGCCGGCGTGCGGTGGACGCGCTGTGAGTTCCAGGACGACGAAGAGACCAAGAACCTCGATAGCTGCGAGCGCGTGCTCGCGGAGCTGATGGAGTTCGACGCGGGCCGGCAGGTGTGTGTGCTCGCGCTCGGCGGCGGGGTGGTCGGGGATCTATCCGGCTTCGTCGCGGCCACGTACAAGCGCGGAGCGAACACGGAATTCGTGCAGGCGCCTACCACGCTGCTCGGGCACGTGGACTGCTCCGTGGGCGGCAAGACGGGCGTGAACCTGCGCGCAGCTAAGAACATGGTCGGCGCGTTCCATCAGCCCAATCTCGTGTGGATCGACCTCAAGTTCCTCCACACGTTGCCCCCGCGTGAGCTTCTATCCGGCCTCGCGGAGGTCATCAAGCACGGCGTCATCTTCGACGAGGCGCTGTTCGCGTTCGTGGAGCAGAACCTCGACGCGATCATGCGGCTAGACCCCGACGCGGTGCGCCGGTGCTCGGCCGACTCGTGCCGCATGAAGGCCGGGGTGGTCGCGCAAGACGAGTTAGACTCGCAGGGCGTACGCGCCTGGCTCAACCTCGGCCACACCGTGGGCCACGCGGTCGAAGGAGCCACTGGCGGCGGGGCGTACACGCACGGAGAAGCCGTGGCGCTTGGCATGGTCGCCGCAGCCAAGATCAGCAACCGCATGGGCA
>JAJRTI010000610.1 GCA_024278415.1 Planctomycetota bacterium
AAGCCCTGGCAAGAGTGGACAAGGAAATCGACCAGATGGTCGACCGGGCCAACCTCGATGCCCGCAAGAACAACACACGCGCCAAGGCTTCGTAAACTTGACTCCTTTGTTAAGTTTCTGAGCCTTGGAAACGATTAATGGCATTGAGGCCGACGAACGACTTGAGGAGTCTTGACACCCACGAGACACGAAAGCCGTGCGGAATGCCTGCCTGTGCATGCCGCCCCTGTCTGGCGTCGCAACGCGACAGGCAGGCGCAGTCCGATATTCCCACGCCTCCACGGTGGTGACGGAACGCGAAGGCCTTCCGCTTCCGGATTGCGTGCAAAACTCCCTTGCCCTGAGCTGTGCCCTAAAAGAGAAACCCGTCATGAGATACTTTCTCGCGATCTGTCTGTTCGCCTCTTGCGCGCAGGCGGCGGCCAAGCTGCCGCTGGAATTCGAGCGCGATCCCGGCTGGCTCGCTCGTCCTACGTTTCTTGGGAACCCCGCGGCGCACCCGGAGGTGCTGTCTGAAGACGGACACGTGACCCTTCGGGTTCGCGAGGCGGGCAAGGGGATGAAGTTCGAACTTCCCGTGGCTCCCATCTCGCCTGGGCTCGGCGCATTCCTCCTCATCCGCTATCGGGCCGAGCACCTGGCCGGCGGATACGCGCTTTGGGTGTTTGATTCGGGAGGCGGAGGCCGCCAGATTCTCGGGGTGAACGAGTTGACGCAGGACGGCCAATGGCACGTGGCCGCGATCGATCTCGAAGCCCGGGGCGTGGTGGGCGCGATTCGCTCGCTTCTCACGGAAATCCAATGCCAGCGCGCGCCCGCGTCGCTCTCCCTCGACTACATCCGGCTCAGCGATGAGTTGCCGGAAGGAGCGCGGCTCTTCCCGCAGTCTCCGCCCAAACGGGCCGAGCGCATCATCCGCCCGGCCACGCTCAAACTCGACGCGAAACGCGCATGGCTGGCCAAGCCCGCGGAACGGTTCGGCGCCGTCAACGAGGGCGGCGCCCTGCGTCTTTACGCGGAAGGCCCCGACCGGGGCATGAAGTGGTCGGCTGACATCGAAAAGCCCATCGATCTGTCGAAATACTCGTTCGTGGCGGTGCGATACAAGGCGCAAAACGTGCAGCCCTGGGGCGACTACTTCCTCTGGCTCGGCAGCGCTCCCGGCGGCCGGCCTCCAGAGTCGTTGAGCGTGATGCCCCTGCGCGACGTCTCCAGCACGAATGCGTGGCGCGTCGCGGTCGCGGCCGTCCCGAAGCGCTTCAAGGCCGCGAACATCGCGTTCCAAGTGAGCAGCGCGGGAGATCGCGGCGACATCTGGATCGACTCGATTCGCTTCACTGCGCGGCGTCCGCTCATCGACATTGGCGACGTCGTTCCCATCTCGAAGGGATGGACGGACTCGCGCCTGACCGACGGAGCGTTCCGCGCCATCGGCCTCTCGGGCTCCGCGAACGCCCGCGCACAGGCAAGGCTCCGCGGGCTCGGCCTCGGCTCTTGGTTCCCGCCAGGCCGCGTTACCGTGCGCGGCATCCCGTTCGAGATCCTCGACGCCCAGAAGAACGTGCTCTGCACAACACAAGACATCGACGAGATCGTCGGCCTCGACGTGGGTGCGCGCGCGACGGAGGCCTTTCTTGTAATCGCGGCCCGCCTGCCGTATCTGCCGCCGAGGCACGGGCAACCTCCTCGGCCCCTGCGGAAGTTCTCCAACCCCGAGCGGCTCGTTATCCGCGTGGAGTATGGGGACGGCACGGTCGACGAAATGCTGCCCGTCTGCCTCGGCACCGGCAAGCACGAAGTGCTCTCGGGCGTCGAAGTCTACGCGCTCACGCGCCTGCGCGACCGCGTGGTCCGGCGCATCTCGTTTCGCAACCGCATGACGGCCGCGGCGCTGATGGTCGCCGGCGTGACGCTCAACACGGGCGAACCGATCATCGCGGAGCCGCACGTGGCGGAGCTGCCGCCGCCGAGTCCCACGCTCGATGAGCATCCCGGCCAGGCGCGGGTCACGCGCACGGAATCGGGTTTTGCGATTGGCAACGATCTCGTGCAGATCGTCCTGAAGACGGAGGGCGGCATCACGCTCGAGCGCATCGAGAACCGCTTGTCGCACCAGCCCATGTCCGTCGCGCCTGGGCCGCTTTTCGAGATCGGCAGCGGCCAGGTGCGTCTCACGTCGGAAGAAGTGATTGTCGGCAAGCCAACGGTCCGCGGCGCTCGCCTGGCCGTGCCGGTGGACGGCTCGGCGAAGGGCGTGCCGCTCAAGGGCGACCTCATCGTCTGGTGCGAGGGCGCGGACGTGCGCATGCGCCTCGATCTCGTCGTCACGGGCGACCGGGTCATCAGCCCCATCGTGCATTTCCCGATCATCAAGGGCATTCGATTCGGCGCGGCCGACGACACGTGGTATCTGTGGTGCCGCAAGGGCGGGTTGGTCAGCAACCAACCGACGACCCAGCGCCAGGCGTACGGCGGCGAGTACCCGCTCCAGGTGGCCGACGCGTTCGGCCCGCGCGCGGGCGCGGGGCTCGCGATGCTGACGTACGACAAGGACGACGTGTACCGATTCTGGAATCTGTTGAAGGACGAGGAGGGCGTGAGTTGGAGGATGGAGTATTGGCCGTATGAGCACCGGCCCGGCGAGAAAGTCGCCACCGCGGCGACGGCCCTTCGCGCGCACTCGGGCGACTGGCGCCGTGCGCTCGGACTCTACAAAGCGTGGCTCGATTCGTGGTATCGGCCGCAAGCGCCGCGCAAGGATTGGTTTCGACGCGTGTTCTACTACCAGCAGACAACCGCTTGGGGACCGCTCCGGGATCGGTACACCGGGAAGTGGCGCGCGGCCGAAGTCGTCAACGAATTCCGGAGCTTCTTCGGGCGGCTCGACTACCTGCACATTTTCGATTTCGGCGCCTCCCGCGTGTACGGCCGCACGGGCGACTACTCGCATTACGACGAACTCGGCGGTCTGCCCGCGATGCAGGCCGCGATCCGGCAGATTCAGGGCATGGGCGTGCCCGTGGGCCTGTACATCGAAGGCTACCTTTGCGACGAGCGAGGCGTGTGGGGACGCGAGAACGTCTCGAAGTACGACATCCGCAAGAAGGACGGCTCTCCGCTGCTCTGGCCCGGCACGCCCACGGAACACATGATGTGTCCCGCCGCGCAGGGCTGGCGCGACCATCTCGCCCAGACGTACGCGCGCGTCACGTCTGAACTCAAGCCGAACGGGATGTACATCGACCAGTACGGTTTCATCAACACGTGGAAGACGTGTTACTCGCGCAAGCACGGGCATCCTGTCCCCTGGCCTCCGATGCGCGGCGAGCGCGGCACCACGCGGGCGATCCGCGCGAGCGTGCCCCCCGAGATCGCCACGCTCACAGAGGAAACGCCCAACGACGTGAACTCGCAGTACCAGGACGGTGCGCTCGCGTATTCGGTCTCGAACGCCGACCCGCGGCTCGCGCCGCATCGGGTCGACCTCTTCCGCTTCGTCGTGCCCACGTTCAAAGTTTTTCAACTTGTGCAGTATTACGCGTTCACGGACGGCGAATGGGAGCGTCTGAAATTCCCCTTCTTCAACGGCGAGGGGTACTGGCTGGGCAACAGCACCCGCGCGTACAGCGAGGACGCCCGGCAGTTCCTGCGCAAGGCGTTCGCGATACTGCACAAGTATGAAGACGCCTTCTGCTCGAGCGACGTCGAGCCCCTCGTGCTCACGGAGGCGCCGACGCTCTATGCGAACCGATTCGCCGGGCCCAAGGCGACGGTGTGGACGCTCTTCAACGCGCAGTTCCGGACCTTTC
>JAJRTI010000611.1 GCA_024278415.1 Planctomycetota bacterium
CCTGCCAATTCTGTCTGCCGCGACTCTCGGTGGATGTATCCCTTGCCCGGGGTCCGGCGCCTCATGTCGCTACGCCGTAGGCGTTATACCCCAAAGCCCAGGGTTAAGCGTAGCGCAACCCTGGGAAACCCTGAGACACGACCATGACTGAATTGATCACCATGCTCGGCTTCCCGTTCCTCGGCTGTCTGGCGATCGTTGCGATTGTCGGCTACATGGGACTCCACGTGCTCAAGCGGGAGGTCGTCTTCATCGACATTGCGTTGGCGCAGATGGCCGCAGTTGGCGTCATCGTGCCGCACCTCCTTTTCCACGCGCACCACGACTCACCGCTCACGTTTATCTTCCCGCTCGTCTTCACCACGGCCGCGGCCGCGTTTTATGCCTTCGCTCGGAGCCGGGTCGTGCAGATCCCGTTGGAGGCGACCATTGGCGTGTCCTACGCGATTGCCTCCGGCGCGGCCTTGTTCCTGATCGGGGTCCAACCCGGCGGCCACGTGCACGTGAAGCAGATGCTCATTGGCAGCATCCTCTGGACCACGGGGTCCGACGTGGCCTGGTGCGCCGCCGTCTTTTCCGTGGTGGGGCTGCTCTTCTACCTCATGCGCAAGCCTTTCACGCGAATCTCCGACGACTACGAGGCCGCGGTCCGGGCCGGCATGAAGGTGGTCGGGTGGGACTTCCTCTTCTACGCGCTGCTGGGCATCGTTATCATCCTCGCGGTGCGGATCGCCGGTGTCGTGATTGTGTTCTGCTTCCTTATCATTCCAGCGACGACGTCTGCCATTTTCTCATCGAAGTGGAGGATTCGTCTGTTGCTGACGTGGCTCTTCGGCGCGGTCGCATCCCTGCTGGGTCTTGTCTTTGCCTATTGCCTCGACTTCTCGCTCGGCCCATCCGTTGCGCTTTTCTCTGGCCTGGTGCTTGTCGTCTGCGGCCTGGCGTCGCGGCGCCCTCGGCCGGCGCTTGTGGCGCTCATTGGCACGAGCTTGCTTGCGTTCGCCGATTTGTCGCTGCTGGCCACGAGGCCCTCTGGGCCGCAGGCCGCCGGCGCGCAGCCGCCCTCGGTATCTGCTCCGCCTCCGCGGCAGCCTGCTTCCGGGAAGCAGGCCCAGCCCGCGGCCCTCACCGACGAGGAGATCGCGAACCTCGTGGCCAAGGCCGCAGACGCCGCTACGCTTGACCGCCTCTTTGGCATGGCCACGAGCCCACAGTTGCAGGTTGATATCGTATCTCGGGCCGTGAGCATGGACAAGCGCGCGGGCGCGGCGCTGCTCATCCGGTTTCTCAAGACGGACCCGCCCCTCTTCTTCCGCGCGACGGCTTTGGACGCGCTCGGCGAGCCCACGGCTGAAGCCGCGGGGTTCGACCCCGCCCAGGCCTTCGCCGCGCCAGTGAATCAACGGGCGGCCGCGAAGCTCGCGGAGTTGCTCGGCGTCCGAGCTGGCGCCCCCGCGCAGTGACGCCCGGCTCCCGCCCGGCCGGACGATCTGCTCTGGGCAGCGGCCCCCTCAGCCATCGAGCGCTTTCCGCACCGCTATCGCCAGTGAGTCCGGGGTGAAGGGCTTGGAGATGAACGGCACGTCCGCGGCCAGCAGGCCATGGCGGCCGATTGCGTCGGTAGCGTATCCGGACATGTACGCCACTCGCAACGCGGGATGAGCCGCACGAAGCTGTTCGTACAGCTCAGGCCCTGAGGCGCCCGGCATCACCACGTCTGTGAGCAGCAGACGCACGGCATGGCCTTGGCCGGACATGATCGATTTCGCCTCCTGCGCGTTCGTGGCCGACAGGACGTTGTAGCCACGGGCTTGAAGAGTTCGTTGCACAACGGTGCGGACGCTCGCATCGTCTTCGACGACGAGGATCGTCTCTGATCCGCCCGGCGCGGCCGTGCGGCGTGCGGCCGGCGCAGTCTGCGAGGCGGGTTCATCGATCCGTGGCAGATAGACCTTGAAGGTGGTGCCTCGCCCTGGCTCGCTATAGACCCAGATGTTGCCGCCGTGTTGCTTCACGATGCCGTACACGGTCGCCAGCCCGAGGCCGGTGCCTTTGCCCCGTTCTTTGGTCGTGAAGAAGGGCTCGAACACCCGGTCGAGCGTCGCCCGGTCCATGCCGCATCCCGTGTCGGTGACGGCGAACATGACGTGAGGGCCGGGGATGGCTTCGAAATGAGTCGCCGCGTAGTCTTCGTTGAGTTCCACGTTTGCGGTCTCGATGGTCAGCTCTCCGCCATTGGGCATGGCATCTCGGGCATTGACTGCGAGGTTCATCAGCACTTGTTCGATCTGCCCCGGATCGGCTTGGACGCGGCCCAAGTCCTCGCCGGGCGAGAACTGCAACTCGATGTTCTCGCCGATGAGGCGTTTGAGCGTCCTCGTGGTGTTCTCAATGAGTTTGTTGAGTTCGAGCACTTGGGGCCGCAAGGTTTGTTTTCGGCTGAAGGCCAGGAGCTGGCGGGTGAGAGCCGCCGCGCTATCGCTCAGCCGGAGCACTTCCCGCGCGTCCTGGTTCTTGGCGGGATCGTCCTGCGTGTCCTGCACCAGGAACTCCGCGTACCCTTTGATCCCGGTCAAGATGTTGTTGAAGTCGTGCGCGATCCCTCCGGCGAGTTGGCCGACCGTTTCCATCTTCGTGGCATGGCGCAACTGTTCCTCCAACTTCTTGCGTTGGGTGATGTCGACCATCACGCCGATGATGCCGGCCACGTTCCCGGACGCGTCGTTGAACGCGGCTTTGCTGATGAGGAAATCATGGCGTTCGCCATCTGCGCATTGCGCTTGGGCTTCGTAGAAACGAGGGCGAAGATTGCGCAGTAGCTCTGCGTCTTGGCGTTGATATAGATCGGCCAGATCGTGAGGGATGGCCTCTGGCAAATCGTGGAGCGATCGGCCGATGATCTGTTCCTTGGGTAGCCCAATGACTTGGTCGGCAAAGGCCGTATTGCAGCCTTGGTAGACCCCTTTGGTGTTTTTGTAGAATACCGGGCTCGGGATGGTGTCGAGCAGCGTCTCCAGGAGGCGGAGGTGGGTGCTCATGGTCACTTCGGCCTGTCTGCGCTTCGTGACGTCCGCCATGATGTGCACCGCGCCCGCGAGGTTCCCCGCCTCGTCCAGCAAGGGGTCCACGGTCACGTTCAGCCAGCGACCGTCCTGCTCTAGCACTTCGGATTCCCGTTTCTTGGACTCGCGCAGGCGCGGCCATGCGCATCCACTTGGAGGCTCTGCACTCCCGTGCAGCACCTGCCAGCAGTGCAGGCCTGCCACATCCTGGCACGCCTTGCCGATGAAGTCTTGCATGGCCCTGTTGCACTGTAGGATTCGGCCTTCCTGGTCGACCAAGCAGATGGCGTCCCGCATCGCATCGAAGGTGGCCTGCCATCGCTGGGCCGCCGCGTGGCGCGCGTGCGCGGCTTCTTGTTCCTGCTCCACGGAGCGGCGCGGGGCCAGTACGCCGCTGAGCGCGGGCCCCAGACGAGCCAGGTGCTCCTTGATCACATAGTCCGCGGCTCCTGCGCTCAGGCACTCCGCCGCGGCGGCCTCGTTTACGGAGGAGGTGCAGATAATGACCGGTGCATGGGCTTGAGCTAGCTCCAGGATCTCCCTGACGTCGAACTCAGGTATTTGGCACTCGGACAGAATCAAGTCCGGGCTGAAGGCTTTGAGTTGTTCGAGTAACGCCTCCCGCGTATCCACGCGTGTGGCGGCGAATCTGACGCCAGCGTCGTGCAGCTTCCGCACGACTTGCGTCGCGTCCGTGGGGTTGGGGTCGGCAATTAGTATGTGTAATTCGCTCTTCATGGCCTTCTTCTTGGGGGGGGGGCATACAAGTCAGGAGTCGCGCCTGCTCGAATGCACAACCGTCAATCTCGTGCAAGTTTGGGTGGGGAAATGGGAGTCGCCCAAGCGCGGTCCGCGATGCTTGGGCAGATACAGATCTGGCCGGCCGCCACCGCTCGAACAGCGTCGGCCAGCTCCTCGAACGCGTGGTCCTTGAGCAGGTAGCCCGCTGCTCCGGCCTTGAGCATGCCGTCCACATACCCTCTGCTCTCGTGCATGGACAGACCCAGCACTTTGACGTGGGGCGCTCGGGCCACAATCTGGCGCGTCGCATCGATGCCGTTCATGCCGGGCATCGCCACGTCTATGAGCACGACGTCGGGCACCAGCTCCAGCGCCAATTGCACGGCCTGGCGCCCATTTTCAGCTTCGCCAATCACTTCCATATCCGAGTGGCTGTCGAGGAAGTTTCGCAGGCCACCGCGGACGAGTTCGTGGTCGTCTGCGAGCAGGAGTTTGATCTTCATGGCGGAATTCCTGTCCATGTACGGGGTGGCAAAGAGGCGTATTGTTCGATGCCTGTCACAGAATGGCGGCTTAATGCCAGCTTCACCCTCAATTATCGCCTTTTCTCGCACTGGCCGTAATTGGGAGAACTCCCCATATTGGGCTTCGAAAACCCCTAGGAAGACAGGGCGGCCCCCGTGGCGCAGATGTCCAATCTGCGAAGCCGACCGCAGGTCGCCAGGGGGCACGCGCCCAGCGCGCGTTGCCAACCAACGCCACTACCCCGCGCCGCCTCAGTCTTCCAGCGACGTCAGCCCCTCGCGAATCGCGAACTTCGTCAGTTCGGCGACGCTACGGACTCCCACCTTGTCCATGACCCGTTGCCGGTGTGTCTCGATCGTCTTTTGGCTCACGTGCAGGAGCGCGGCGATCTCCTTGGTGGATTTGCCTTCCGCCACGAGTTGAAGCACCTCGCGCTCCCGCGGCGTCAGGCCCGGCCGCAGCGCAGGGGCGTCCCCCTTGAGGCGCTGCACGTAATCCGACACCACCACGCCCGATATGCCGGGGCTCAAGTAGGTCTTGTTGGCTGCGACCGCGCGAATGGCGTTCGACAGCTCCTCGAACGCGCAGTCCTTGAGCAAGTAGCCCGATGCGCCGGCGCTGAGCATGCCCGCGACATAGCGCTTGTCCGCGTGCATGCTCAGCGCGATCACTTTCACGCAGGGAGCCTCGGCCTGAATCTGGCGAGTCGCGTCCATGCCGTTGAGGTCGGGCATGCCGATGTCCATCACCACCACGGTGGGCTTGAGCTTCCGCGCCAGTTCGACCGCGGTGCGGCCGTTGTCCGCGTCCGCGAGGAGTTCCATGTCCGGTTCGCTCTCGATGAGCGCCCGCAGGCCGTCTCGTATGATCTTGTGGTCGTCTGCGAGGATGACTCGGATGCTCACTTCACGGCTCCTCTCCTGCAAGCGGAGTGATGAGTGTCAGGCGCGCCCCTTGGCCGGGCTGTGAGTCGATGGCCAACTGGCCGCCTATGTGTGCGAGCCGCTCGCGAATGTTGAAGAGCCCGAAACCGCGATCGGCGGCCGGCCGGCTTTCCAAGGCCCGCGGGTCAAAGCCCACGCCGTCATCCTCGACCACAACGCGGATGTTCTTGTGGTGGCGCGACAGCGAGATCGTGACGGTTGACGCTTGGGCGTGCTTGACGACGTTGAAGATGAGTGCCCGCACGGACGCGAACAGCATCGCGCGCACCTCCACGGTGAGCGGCTTGGGCTCGCCGTCGTCCACGCAGTGCGTGTCGAGGCCGTGCTGCTCCTGCGTGCGCTCGGCAAGCCAAGCCACAGCCGCCTCGAACCCCAACTCATAGAGCATGGGCGGGCTCAACTCGAACGTCAACGACCGCGTGTCTTGGATGGCTTGGTTGACAAGGCCCCAGATCTCATTCAACGGCTCCTCGATATCGCTGGGCGCGACGGCGGCCTTGAGCCCGGCGAGCCGAATCTTGGCCATCGCCAGGATCTGCCCCACGCCATCGTGTAGTTCAGTCGCCAAGCGCCGGCGCTCCCGATCTTCGACCCACGCCAGCTCCGACGCCAGAGACCGAAGCTGCTCTTGGTAGCGCAGGCGCTCCTGCTGCGCCTGCTTGCGCTCGGTGATGTCGCGCACGATGGCCAAGATCAGCGGCTTGCCCGAAAGTTCGAAACGATTGAGACTCACTTCCGCATCGAATGGCGAGCCGTCCAGACGACAATGCCGCCACTCGAAGCACTGGGGCTCTCCGGCGAGCGCGGCATCCATCTTCTCGATCACCTTGTCCTTCGAGTCTTGTCCATCGGGCTGGCGTTCGGGCGAGAATCTGTGGGGTGGGAACCCGACGATCTGTTCCCGTGTGCCGCCGAACATCTCGAGTGTCTTGGCGTTGCAGTCGACGAACTGGTACCCCTCCATGAGGAAGATGGCGTCGTTGGCGTGCTCGAATAGCGAGTGGTAGCGTTCCTCGCTGTCGCGCAGCGCGTCCTCCGCCTGTTTGCGGTCGGTGACGTCCATCACGACGCCCATCACGCGACGCGCGTCGCCATGCTCGTCGCGCTCCGCGTCTCCGAACGCGGCGATCCAGCGTATGGTGCCGTCGGGCCAGACGATACGGAACTCGATGTTGTGTTCCCGCGCCCCCTCGACGCAGGTGCGCACGTTCTCACGCCAGCGCTCCAAGTCCTGCGGATGCAGGCGTGCGGCCACTTCGTCGTACGTGCCGCGGAACTCGCCGGGCTCGAACCCCCACATGGCCAGGATCTCGTCCGACCAGAAGACCTCGTTGGTCGCCACGTTCCACTCCCACGTGCCCACGCCTGACAGGCGTTGGGCCAGGCGGTAGCGCTCTTCGCTGACCCGCAGCGCCTCCTCGGCGCGCTTGCGCTCAGCTTGCGCGCGGAGCGCGGTGATGCCGTAGGCCAGGTCGTCCGCCAACTCCGTCAGGAGCCGGACCTCCTCTGCGTCGAAGGTGTCCGGCTCGGATGAGTAGATATTGAGTGCGCCAAGGGCGCGTCCTTCCGAAAGCATGGGTAGCGCAATGGACGAGGCATAGCCGCGCGTCGACGCCTCTGCGCGCCACGGCTCGAATCGCGGGTCCGCCTGGATGAACCGTGCCACGGAAGGCTCCCCGGTCCGAATCGCCGTCCCCGTTGGGCCGCGGCCTCGTTCCGCATCGGCCCACGTGATGTCGAGGCTGTCCATGTATCCCTCCTCGAATCCCGCCTGCGCCACGGGCCGCACGGACTTGCCGTCGTCCTCTTCCGCAAACCCGACCCACGCCAAGAGGTAGCCGCCCATCTCCACGATGATGCGGCAGACGTCCCGAAGCAGGGAGGCCTCGTCTGTGGCCCGGACCAGCACCTGGTTGCACTCGCTGATCATTCTGAGCGCGCGGTTGGACCTGTGCAGAGCCCTGTCCGTCAGCTTGTGGCCGGTAATGTCAATCATGATCCCTTCGAGCGCCACCTTGCCGTCGTGAACGTGGACGGCTCGGCCTTGTTCCCAAATCCATTTCTCCTCCCGGCCTGCTGTGACGATGCGGTAGACGAGCTTGAAGGGCATATGGGCCTCGACCGCGGCCTGTACGGCGTTCCAGACACCGCCACGATCATCCGGATGGATCAGGTCGGCGTACGAGAGCTTTCGGTTGAGCGTCAACTCCTCGGCCGTGTACCCCGTGAGGTCGTAACAGCCTTCGCTCACAAACTCCATGGTCCAGTCTGGGTCGTTGCGGCAATGATAGGCCATGCCCGGCAAGTTGCTCATGAGCGTGGCGAGGGAGCGTTGGCTGTCTTGCAAGGCTTGCTGGGTCTGTTCGAGGGCTTCGATGCGGCGCCGAAGCTCCTTGGCGTTTTGCTGCGTTTGCTCATGGAGCATTGCGTTCTGGACGCCGAGGGCCACTTGGCTGGCGAGCGCTTCCAGGAAGGCGGCTTGCGCGGCGAAGTTGCGCTTGGCAGTCGAGGCCAGGCCCAAGACGCCGAGGATTCCCTGCCGGCCTTGGATGGGCAATGCGGCAAACGAGCGGAAGCCCGCCTCCTTGCACTCGGCCCACGTGCATAGGGGGTCAGTGCGAATATCCCCGGAGTAGATCGGAGCGCCGTCCCGAACGGCCAGCCCGCACAGGCACTCTCCCACGCGGTGCTTCGGCACGCGCTCGCATGGGAACTCGGGGCCGCGTGAGCGAGAGCCCCTCAGCACCAAATCGTCGCCGTCCCGCAGGAACAGCAAGACCAGGTCCGGCGCCGCGCACTCGACTGCCTGCTCAAGCGCGGCCGACACTACTTCGTCCAACGATAGGCTGGCGCTGACCTGCTGGCCCAACTTGTTGAGCGATGCAAGCTCTTGCGTCTTGCGCCGCAGTGATTGAAGGGGCCCCTCCTCGTTGGACGGCCGCCCGCGGTTGGCATCGGGGATTGGGGGACTACAGGCGTCTGCACGTCCATCTGAGTCAATCGCCATTCCTGCTCGTCCTTTCTTCCGCCACTGCTGGCGTCTCGCGCTGGCGCGTTCATTCGCGCCGTTTCGCTCCTGCTCCCTCCGAAGCATGGGAAGGTGAGGTTATGGACGCCAGCGAGTCGAGGGTAAACCGCGCGAGTGCGGCCACCGCGGTTTCGGCTCTCTCAAAGTATACCTCCATGTTGCTTTCTCGGGGCGCATGGAACGCGATCCTGCTGCTCTCTAGGGCCTGTAACGTGTCAGCCGAGTGCAACGAGGGGTCTTGCCTTGCTGGCCCCACCGACCCCGCGTCGGTGGGAGCAGGCTTTTGCGCTACTGCGCGGCGTTCGCCCCCCTCCCAGCCTCCTGGCCCGCCTTTGGCCCGCTTCTTGCGATTCTTGGTTCATCATCAGATGGCCAGGGTGGTGCGATCGGGCAAGAAGCGGGCCAGGAGGCGCATCCAGGTGAGTCGCTGTTCGCGCACGAGCCATCGCTCTGCCGGCGCGGGGTCGGCGGGACGCTGGGCTTAAGTCAGCGCCATTGGGGCTTGCCCCCCGTGTCGCTGGGCGGCGGGGGCCGCAGGCCCTGCTCTTTACCCACATTTCAAGGATGGCTGCGGCGGGCGCCGGGGACCAGGAATCCCAACGGGATTCCGTCCTCCAGCCCAGGGTTGCGGGCGAAGCTCGCTACCCTGGGTCGGTTGAGCGCGGTGCCTCACCCCCTTCC
>JAJRTI010000612.1 GCA_024278415.1 Planctomycetota bacterium
CAGGGTTGCGAGCTTCGCTCGCGAACCCTGGGCTGATATCCGGAATCCCGTTGGGATTCAGATACCCCAACACGCGGCGTTGCACGGGAGCTTTGACAGTATTCCGGTACCTGGCTGTTGTACTTGGCTGAAGTGTTACCTCGTTTCTTGTCGCGGTTCCTCACGGGTAAGGCGCTATCTGTCCTCGCAGACTTCGCCGCGAAAAAAGGGGCCATTCTATGGTGATCGACTCGCCCGCGGCCACCAGCGCCGCGGCCGTCACGCGGTTCCGAAACGACATGCGCCAGATCGCGCGGCCGCGCAGGCGCGTGCGCGCGTAGACTTCGACGCCTGATAGCACTTCGGGCTTGCCTGTGCCGAGGCAGAGGGGTTCGGCTTCTGATGGCGCGCTCTTGGCAGCAAATGCGATCCACTCATGCCTGCCCCGGCCGCCACCGAGGCAGAGCGAAGTAGTCCCGGTACGCATTGACCAAGGCAGCGTAGTTCTCCATGGGCACGCTGCGGGTGATGGCGTTGCTCGCGCAGAGGATGTGGCCGCCTTGGCCCAGGCCCTTCTCGATGCACTCGATGGTGTGGCGGCGAACGTCGTCCGGCGACCCAAAGCTCAAGGTATTGCCGCAGTCGAGGTTGCCGTAGAACGTGATCTGCGCGCCGAACCGGCGCTTCAACTCGCCCAAGTCCATGCCCGCGTGCAGGTCGATTTCGAGATACCCGTCGACCTCGCAGCCCAAGAGGAAATCGTCGATAACGGGCCAGAGGTCGCCGTCGCTGGCATTCACGGCAAACGCGCCCCCCGCGTGGATGCGCCGCGAGAGCGTGCGCACCTCAGGGACCATGAACCGCGCATACGCGGCCGGCGAGATGAGCGGCCGATTGCCCGCGAAGTCGCCGCCAACGCCGATGTGGTCGACTCCAAGGGCGAGGTATTTGTCAATCCGCGCGAGCGATCGCTGAGTGGCCAGTGCAAAGTGCTCGTGCGCAACTTCCGGGGCCAAGGCCATCGTCTGCATGAGGTCCGTGTCCGTCCAAACGCCGTGGCCGTACGCGGGGGCGAGCAGGGGAAGGTCTATGCCGCGTTCGGCCATCTTGTCGTGCAGGACCGGGTAGATGAGGAATGGCCGATCGTCAGGCGCAGGCGCTTGCGCGGCTTGCCTGTTGCGGGCGATCAGGGCCTCGACTGGGTCCGCGGGCGCCGCGGCGGGAGGCTCGGACTGGGGCCGGGGCGCGCCGGGCGGAGCGTTCGCATGGGGCACGTAGAGCATGTCGTGCCCCAACGCCGCGGCCAAGTCCAGGAGGTCATCGGCGAGTTGCTCCAGCGCGAGTTCCCATCCTCGGTCTCGGCACAGGCGCTGCCAGTGCGCCGCGTCCCGGGCGTAAGGACGCCCCAGAATATTCTCCGCGATGGGCGACTGAAGGACATACTCGAAGATGGGCGTGCGATCGGGCTCGCGATGTTCGAGCGCGGCTTGGATGCGTTGTCGTGAAGTCACGGGGATGGCCCGCTTGGCGGCCTTCTCGGCGGCGCGAGAGGGCCGCGGGCCTTTATTCGTCTGCCGCAAACTCCAGCGTTCCGTGCAGCGTGCCGAAGCCGCGCTTCAGATGGAAGGGCCTCTCAGGCGAGGCCCAGGCGCCCCTCACGAATCCAGAGCCGCCCTGCGGCCTCGATTGCACAACGATGTTGAACCTCCACTGGTCGCCTGGCTTCGCGGCGGCTCGGAGCGACGCGAACGGAATCGCCAGCTCCACCGCGTATCCATTCGCGCGCAAAGCCGTCCCTACGGACCAATCTGCATTCCAATCGCGTTGGGTCCGGAACTGCCCAGCGAAAGGATAGTAGTAGGCGCGGTAGTCCGCCTGTGCGCCGGTTGGCGCAACGACGAACGCCAGATAGGCCCGCTCTCGGGCCGCGGGATCGATGAGCACCTGGATATGGTCGCCGCGGTACGTCTGCCGCGCATCGCGCTTCGCCGCGGCCGGTTTGACGCCTGCGACATCGACGCCGGCGCATTCGTACGCGAGGTAGAGCCGCGTCTCATCGAAGGCCGCGGCCAGCCGCGCGGTCCAGGGCGCCCGGCCTTGCTGGCCCATGCGCAAGAGCGTGATGGGCCTGAGCCCGCCGGCCTCAACCCAGGCCGCGTCGTCGAGCCGCCCATCGATTGTCGGCGCGGATGCCACCCGGCGGCACGTCATGCGCGGAACCGCGCGGAGCGGCAGTTGATGGTAGAACACAATTCGCCCGCCGGACGACATCTGGATTCGAGCGAAGGGAGCCGTCCGATAGTCCGTCGCCGCGCCCTTGGCCCGAAACGTGAGTCGTCCCGATCCGCCGGCCGCGAGCGCGATCGACGCGGACGGAGGCTCGACCCCCCACTTCGCGCCGGGCGTTGCTTCGGGAATGAGCCAGGACACACGCGCTTGCACAGGATGGGTGAACGTGTTGCGGATGCGCACCGCCACCGGGCCGTCAACGCGGCCGCCGGGTTTGGAAGCGATCGTGAGCGGCTTGAATGCGCCGCGCTGGGCCGCGTCCTCGGCGGGCGCGGGGAACCACTCGGAAAACTCCGCGGCCGGCCCGACGCGATACCCATACACGTCCTCCACCTGCGCGCGCAACTCCACTTCCTCTTTGAACGCGAACCTTCGATGAGTGCCCTGCGGCTCGATGTTGAAGAAGAACACCCCGTCCGCTCCGCGGCGTAGCGCCCAGTCTACGTCCTTTTCAAGCTCCTTCGGGCCGCTTCCGGCGCCGCGTGCGCGCAGCGACACACGATCGACCCGGCGCAGCATGACCTTCGTGCGGCTGCCCCGAGCCCTATCGACGAACCTCGCGGCGTCCGGCCCCTCCGGCATGATGATGTCGAACAGTCCCTCCTTGAGCCAAGTTTGCACGTCGAGGCCCTGGTCGGCGAGGCGTCCGCTGCCCCAGTGGGTGAGGTACCAGCTTCGGTCTCCGAAACTGGCGCACAGGAGGACCGGGGCTTTCTTCTTGCCGTTCACCTCGTCCACCGCCGCGCGCAGCTTGCGAAGAAACGCGTTCATGTGGTCAAACTTGCGCGGCTCGTCCTCGTTGAAGAAACGGCCGTAGCGCGTGAAATCCACGATGAAGCCGTCGATGTCGTGGTTGGCGATGATCCACGAGATCTTCTTCACCTGGTACTCCTGCACCCCCGGCTGTGCGTAGTCCCACGTGCCTCGCCCGCGTTTGACGCGCCACTCTGGATGCGACCGCATCACCTTGTCCGCACTGAAACAGCGCTCCATCATGAGCGAGGCGAAGAGCTTCACGCCCACCTCATGCGCACGCTGCGTCAGCACGCGGAGGATGTTGACTTTGTTTTCGAAACACCATCGGAAGAACGCGTTCGCGCGCAGGTCGCCGTCCCTCACGTGGCCGCTGGACATCTGATACATGCCGGTGTACGGCGTGGGGATCGTCAACCCGCCCAGCCCGCCGAGTTCGATGTTGAAGAAGACCGGCCCGCTGTCTCGCACCGGTTCGAGGAGCCGCGCGATGCACGCGCGGTCGTGGGTTCCCCATTTCCAGAAGTAGCTGTAGCCGTCGTTGTCGTATCCAATAACAGGCATGCCCTGCCGGCCGCGATCTTCGCGCAGGCGAGCGACCTGCCGGTCCGAAAGCTTGACCAACTGCACGCCCGCGAGCGAAGCATTGCATCGTTGGGTGTCGCTGGCGAACGTTCCGTACGGCTGTTGGAAGACCAAAGCCTGGCCCGTCATGTCGGCCGCGCGGTAGCGAATATCGACCAACGTCCCCGGCTTGCCCGAACGCGCGCGCACGTCCTGCGGGCAGGCGTGGAAGAAATACTTCTCCCCGGACAGGCGCACGTCGATTCCGCCCGGGGATTGGCGGTACGTCCTCACCCACACCTCATACCAACCGCTGAGTTTCAGCGGCAGGCGCAACTGCGGCGCGAGGCACGACGCCGGGTCGCTCGGGTCATAGGCCTCCACCGCGACGAGCGTGCGGGGCTCGCGGTCGCCTGGCGTAGTGTAGCGCCGCCGCCACCACTTGCCCTTCTGGCTGCGGCCGGAAACCGCGCGGGACGGCCCCAACAGCGACATGTCGGTGATCACGATCTCGTCGCCGGGTTTCAGGCCGGGCGGAGCTTGGGTCACGTTGCGAAAGATGCGCCCGCGCAGGCGCACGGCCGCGTACGCGCGGCGCCGCACTTTGTCCCGGACCGTGGCGACGAGGACGCGGCTGCCTTTGTCCAATCGGGCGGCTTCCTCCGCGCGCAACACGGCCGACGCGCGGTCCCCGTCGATCTCCGCGCGCGCCTCCCACACGGTCTGGCCGGCATATGTTTTCAGAGCGAAGCGAACCTTCCCGGCCAGGCCCGGCCGTACCTGCGCGACGAACTCCGCATCCTGGCCCGCAAGCACTTCGCGCGGGGCCGCGAGCTTGCGGATCAGCGCTGGCCGCGGGGC
>JAJRTI010000613.1 GCA_024278415.1 Planctomycetota bacterium
GGGATGCCGTACTTCTCGCCGTAATCGCTCTCGACCTTCTTCTGGTTGTCGTCGTACATGACGCTACAGAAGGGGCAAACCAGGCTCATCGCGTTAGCCTCGGAATCCCTCACGTCGTCGAGCTTCGCCTTGGTCGATGCGATGGCGACTTTCTCGTCGAACGCGAGCACCGCGCCGCCGCAGCAGCGCTTCTGGTCCATGTAGCGCACGGACTGTGCGCCCGTGGCTGCGAGCAACTCGTCGAGCGTGCTGGGGTCTTCGACGCGCTCGAAATGGTTGTAGATCTTCGACGGCTTGAGGTAGTGGCAGCCGTAATGGGTGGCGATCTTGAGGCCGCTGATGTCGCGCACGACTTCGGCCTTGATGCGCTCCGGCCCCACGTCCTCGTAGAGCACGCGCGCAAAATGCTTGACTTGGACCGGGCCTTCGTATTGGCGGCCGATCTTGGCCAGGTGCTGATTGGCCTCGGCCTTGAGTTCCGCGTGTTCAGCCAGCTCGGCGCTCGTGTGCGTGAGCTGGCCGGCGCAGGAGCTGCACAGCGTGGTGATGGGCAGGCCGGCCTCCTCGGCGATGCTCAAGTTGCGGGCCGCCAGGGCCAGCGCGGTGTTTCGATGCACGCCCACCAGCGGGAAGCCGCAGCACGCGAACTCCGGCAGGTCGACCAACTCGATGCCCAGCCGCTCGGCCACTTTGCGCGCGGCCGCTTCGTACCCGCGGGTGCGGACCGGCGCGGTGCAGCCGAGGAAGAGCGCGTACTTCATGGCTCGTCGTGCCCCTTCACCAACTCGGCCAGCCCGGTCGACTCGATCAGCGTGGCGAGTTCGTCGCACGCGGTGGGCAGCGCCGGCAGCCCGGCGCGCTCGCGTTTCTTGTTGTCGAAATCCTCGATCTGGTACATGCGCCCGAACTTGCGGAGCTGTGAGACCTGCGCAGACACGCCCTTGGGGAAGTAGCCCTGGCTCACCGCATAGTTGCGGAGCGCGGACATGAGGTCCGTGATGCGCACGTCTTGGGGGCAGCGTTCTTGGCAGGTGAAGCACGACGAGCACAGCCAAATGAAGTCGCTCGCCAAGACCTGGTCCCGCATGCCCAGCAGCACCATGCGGATGATCTTGCGGGGGTTGTAGCGGTCGTCGATCGCCCGGATCGGGCAGCCCACGGTGCACGTGCCGCACTGGAAGCAAGTGCGGACGAACTCTCCGCCGGGCACCTTGGCGATCTCGTCCGCGAACTCGGAATCGAGATCGGTGATGTCGAGCAGCGTCTTCTGGTCTTCGTCTGACAAGTCGAGCACTCCACGCCGTTGGCCACGCACCACGCGTGGGAAGCATGAGGAAGACCCCTAACATTTGTCCGCCCCGCAGCACAGCAATACAACCCCAGCAGGTCGTCGCTCAAAGTCGCTCAAACTCGGTGCGGCCGCCATATCCGCGGCGATGCAGGTCGCTGGCGACGCCCCTGAAGCCGTGGGATTCCGCTGTGCCGGCCCGAAGGGATAAGCATGTTCTACACACCTTACGAGCAGACAGTGAATCGAAAAGTGTACCGAATGTCCAGAGGGGTGTCAAGGCGACGACGCTTGCCTTGGACGGCGGCTTGCACTATCGTATCCCGCCATGCCTCCCCGCCGCGTCTACATCCGCACATTCGGCTGCCAAATGAACAAGGTCGACAGCGACCTCGTGGCCGAGAGCCTCATCGCCGCCGGCCACGCGCGCGTGGACGATGCGGACCGCGCGGACGTGATCCTCTTCAACACCTGCTCCGTGAGGCAACACGCAGAGGACAAGGTCTACTCGTACCTAGGTGCGCTCAAGCGCCGCAAGGGCCGCGAGCCCAATCTCATCATCGGCATCCTGGGGTGCATGGCGGAGAAAGACGGCGTCGGCATCTTCCGGCGCGCGCCGCACGTGGACGTGGTCGTGGGGCCGCGGCAGATGGCCGAACTGCCGCGGCTGATCCAAGAATGCGACGCCGGGCGCACCCACATCTTCGCCGGGGGAGCAGGCGAGCGGCCGCTCGACCGCACCGAGCGCCTCGACGCGCCGGTCCAGGCATACGTCACCATCATCCGCGGGTGCAACAACTACTGCGCGTACTGCGTTGTGCCCTACCTGCGCGGGCCCGAAGCGAGCCGGCCCAGCGCCGACATCCTCGACGAGATCAAGCGCCTCGCCGACGCCGGCACGCGGGAGGTGACGCTGCTGGGGCAGAACGTGAACTCGTACGGCCACGACCTCGACGAGGCGGCGGACTTCGCCGGCCTGCTGGCCAGGGTCAACGACGTGCCGGGCCTGCGCCGCGTGCGCTTCGTGACCAACCACCCCAAGGACATGAGCGACCGCACGATCGCGGCGATTGCGGACCTGCCCAAGGTCTGCGAACACATCCACATGCCCGCGCAAGCCGGCTCGGACGCGGTCCTGAAGGCCATGAACCGGCGCTACACGTCGGCGCACTACCGCGAACTGATCGCCAAGATCCGCGAGCGCGTGCCCAGCGTAGGCCTCGCGAGCGATTTCATCGTCGGCTTCCCAGGCGAGACCGATGCAGACTTCGAGGCGACGCGCCGGCTCGTGGAGGACGTGCGCTTCCAGCAGTGCTACATCTTCAAGTACTCCCCGCGGCCCAAGACCGCCGCGGCCAAGCTCGACGACGACGTGCCGGCCGAGGCGAAAAAGGAGCGCAACCAGGTGCTGCTCGCAGTCCAGGAGCGCATCCAGACCGAGGAGCATGCCAAGCTTGTGGGCCGCGACCTGGAGGTCATGGCCGAAGGCCCGAGCAAGAACGACGCGGCCAAGTGGACCGGGCGCACCCGCGACCACCGCATCGTCGTGTTTCCCAATGACGCCGCGGCCGCGCCCGGCGATCTGGTGCGCGTGCACATCGAGAGCTATACTCCGCTGACACTCGCCGGGACTGTCCTCCGCTCGTAGCGCAAGGTCGACCGCATGCCTGACGACGCAAAATGGATGGCCCAAGCCCTTGCGCTCGCCGAGCGCGGCCGGGGCAAGGTCGAGCCGAACCCCATGGTCGGCTGTGTGATCGTCAAGGCCGGCAAGCTCATCGGCAAGGGCTACCACCGGCGCTTCGGCGGGCCGCACGCAGAGCCCAACGCGCTTGCGGACGCGGGAGCCAAGGCCAAGGGCGCGACCGTCTACGTGAACCTCGAGCCCTGCGCGCACTACGGCAAGACGCCGCCCTGCGTGGACGCGCTCATCAAGGCTGAAGTCGCCAAGGTTGTGTTCGCTGTGCGCGACCCCAACCCGCCGACCAACGGCAAGGGCGCGCGCAAACTCCGCCGCGCGGGCATCGAAGTCGTCGAGCGCGTGCTCGCGGAGGAAGCGGCCGAACTCAACGCAGCCTTCCTCAAGTGGATCACGGCCGGCCGGCCGCTCGTCACGCTCAAGTGGGCCATGAGCCTCGACGGCAAGATCGCTACGCGCACCGGCGACTCGAAATGGATCACCGGCGAGGCCGCGCGGCGCTACGCGCACAAGCTGCGGGCCTGGAACCAAGCGATCCTCGTCGGCGTGGGCACCGTGCTCCAGGATGACCCGCTGCTCACGTGCCGCATCCCCGGCGGACGCGATCCCATCCGCATCGTCCTCGACTCGAAGCTCCGCACACCGCTCGACTCGCAACTCGTGCAGACCGCGGGCGACGCGCCTGTCATCATTGCCACGCTTCGCTCCGCGGCCAAGACGAAGCGGCAGAAGCTCGTGCAAGCCGGGGTCGAAGTGATCAACGTGAGATCTAAGCGCAAGCGCATCGACTTGGCCTCGCTGCTCGACGCGCTCGGCCGCCGCGGCATCTCGACGCTCCTCGTCGAGGGCGGCAGCGAAGTGCACGGTGCGTTCGCCGATGCCGGGCTCGTGGACCGCGTCGCGGCGTTCGTCGCGCCCAAGCTCATCGGTGGCGCGGACGCGAAGCCGGCAGTGGCCGGCCTTGGCGCCAAACTCGTGGCCGATGGCTTAGGTTTGCGGTCCGTATCGCAAAAACGATTGGGGGACGATCTGCTGATCGAGGCGGTACGTTCGGAGTCCCGCCTGTAGGGCGGAATGAGTGGGAAGAGGGAGAGAGGGCGAGCTGCCTGTAGTGCGCACGTCAGTGCGCCTCCGCTCCGTCGCGACAATCCAGAAGGCGCACTGGCGTGCGCACTACAGGCGCGCTCGGCCAGGCCTTGCAGCCGCCCTGCCACAGCGATAACATGGCCTCCCCCCGCAAACCTCCGATTCAGGAGCAAACCATGAAAACCGCGCTCTGCACCATCGCATTCAAGGAGCTGCCCGTCGAGCAAGTGCTCGACCTCGCCCGCGACCACGGCCTCGACGGCGTCGAAATCTGGGGCAAGGAGCCCCACATGGGAGAGACCTGCGACGCGGACCGCGTCGCCAAGCTCAAGGACGCGATCGCCGCGCGCGGGCTCGA
>JAJRTI010000034.1 GCA_024278415.1 Planctomycetota bacterium
CCGCGCGGCGAACTCGCCGAGAAAGGCGCTCCATCTCGTCGCTTGTGAGCGCCCGCGGCTGGCTGACGTCGGGGGGGGGGCAACGTTCTGCTTTCCCATTCTTGTGCTCCTGACATTTGTCCTTCCACCGATTGGCGGAAACGCGATGGCACAGGTTTTTGTGCTCCGACGATGCGCCGTGGTATAGGATCCTGTGCTATCGTCGCCACTCCCGTAGGATACGAATAGCTGCCTCAGAGTGTAACGATGGGTGCTGGCCTCGCACCAGCGCTGGGCTGCCACATTCGCCGCTGAGCCCCAGCGGCTCAGCGCCCGCGGACTGACTATGGAAACGCAACCAGCGTGCCGCTTGACGTGCTGGCGCGCTTGCGATATCGTGTTCGTGCGAACTCGGGCGGGGAGCCCCTCGCCTAGTCCTACTATGTCCGCGCATGAGTCAAAGGACATACTCAGCTAACGCCACTGGTGGGCCTGTCCCAGCAGTGCGGTGATTACCGACTACTGCCTAGCCATCCCTCACTTCATATCCCTCTCCCTCTTCCGTTTTCTGGCTCTCGGCATGCCGAGAGCCAGAAAACGGAAGAGGGAGAGAGAACTGGCGGCCCAGTAGTTGGCAATCATCGCTGCACGGGGACATGCCCCGTGCTGGCGTGCAGCCCGATCATGACATAGCAGTTGGCGAAGCGACGGTGTCCCGTGACTTATGCGCGGACATATAGCGTGAGTTGGCGAAGGGCTGCCCTTTCCCGAAGTGAACACCCAAACTGAGAGGCCTTGATCCGCCGTGCGGCGGATGCAGACGCAAGCCTTACTACGAACATTGGAGCATCCCCATGAAACTCGGAATCGTCACCTACCAGATCGCGGCCGAGATGGACGTGCCCACGATCATCGACTTGTGCAGCAAAACGGGCATCGAAGGCGTCGAACTGCGCACGACCCACGCGCATGGCGTCGAGGTTGAGCTGGGCGGGGACGCGCGCGCGGCCGTGCGGAAACAGTTCGAGGATTCATCGGTCGAGTTGGCCGGCCTCGGCAGCGCGTTCGAGTATCAGTCGGCCGATCCCGACGAGTTGCGCGCGAACATCGATGGCACGAAGGAGTATTGCCGACTGGCCGCGGACGTGGGCGCGCCGGGCGTGAAGGTGCGGCCCAACAAGTTCGCCGAGGGCGTGCCCAAGGAGAAGACCATCGAGCAGATCGGCCTGTCGCTGCGCGAGTGCGGCGAGTTCGCGGCGGGCCTTGGCGTGCAGATTCGGCTCGAAGTGCACGGCAAGGAGACCTGCCACCCGCCGTACGTGAAACAGATGATGGACGTGGCGGATCACGACAACGTGTTCGTGTGCTGGAACTCGAACCAGGCGGACCTGGACGAGACGGGCAGCATCGACAAGCACTTCGACATGCTCAAGGACAAGATCGCGCTCGTGCACGTGCGCGACATCTGCCTGCCCGAGTATCCTTGGAAGCACCTCCTCACCCGGCTCAAGGACATGGGCTACGAGGGCTACACACTCGCGGAGATCCCTGCCAACGAAGACCCCGAGCGCATACTGCGCTACCTGTACGCGCTGTGGCACGCGTACGTGGACTGAGGCAGGAAACGCAAAGACGCAGAGGCGCAAAGAGGAGCGGACGGCCTTCGCCGTCCGTCGGAACTTCGAACCAGATTCGGAACGCGAAGGCGTTCCGCTCCGAACCTCGACTATGGGGCAAGGGATTCATGCGGGTAACTGGACCACGCCCACGCGCACGACCACTTGCTGCCATGGAGCAGCATGCGGGTTGATAGCGCAGATCTCGCACGACAGCGTCGCTCCCTGATCGAGCAGCTTGGCTACGGGCAGGTTGCAGGCGCGCGGCACGTAGCCGATTTGTTTGCCTTGCCGCGTGATCTTCACGGCCTGTTCGTCGTGGGGGTTCGTGGGCTCGCGCTCCAGGCTGAGCGCATCGCCGACCTTCATCGCGTGCAGCAGCTTGGGGCCATCGTAGTAGCGGAAGCCGGCCACGTGGAACTTGTCGAGTTCGCAGGGCTTGACCAGCTTGGGCTTGTCCCCGCCGTTGCCAAGCTTCAGGGTGGCCGCCAAGCCGGACAACATGCCCATGAATCCTCGTCGTGTCGTTTTCACGGCAGCTCCTCCTCCCATGCGTGGGTTGTGGTGGCGGGCCAAGGGCTCCCTTGGCGCACGCTCTTCATTCTACGGCCGCCTCCGACTGAGACAGCCTTCTGGAGCGGAAAGCCTTCGCATTCCGATGCTGAGGCGGCCGTACGATAGTGGCGGAAGGCGACCCCGAGGCTTCGGGATCCGCTCTTGGATTGCGGCCGGTATCCGCGTGGACGAGCCAAAGATGGGGCACTCCAGAAGGCGCCCCGCGTGAGGCCGGTCATGGCTTGGATGTTGCGCACGAGCATCTGGGCCGGATATCATGCACACCACTCTGATCGCGAACGTTGTTTCACTTCGGGAAGAGAAATGAAAGCTACGACAACCCACGTGCTGCTGCTGGCCTTGGTCGCATGTATGCCCAAACAAGGTGTGGCTGAGGAGGATCTCGCGCTCGGCAAAATGGTGCGCTTCGCTCCCGCGCCCAACTACCGGCTCACCGCCAAAGGGGATAGCGACGCGACCGACCTGACCGACGGGAAGCTGACCAAGCGGAAGGATGACAAGCTCTGGTTCGACTCGAGTTGCGTGGGCTGGTCGTACCCCGGGCTGGCGCAGCTCACCTTAGACCTTGGGCAAGTCGAGCCAGTCGGCGAAGTGGCGATTCGGCTCCAGGGAGGCTCGCCGCAAGCGGGGATCGCGTACCCCGGCTGGGTTGATCTCGCGGTGAGTGTCGACGGCACGACCTACTACAAGGTCGCGTCCTACTCGAAGTGGAATCCCGGCGACAAGGCCAAGTTTGGAGTCCCGAAACACGCGGGCAAG
The DNA here is from genome assembly GCA_024278415.1 of Planctomycetota bacterium. The sequence continues at coordinate 2,931 of JAJRTI010000034.1, forward strand.
GCGTGGGTGCACAAGCTGGCGTTCAAGGATGTGAATGTACGGGCGCGATACGTGGGCTTGTCCTTCTACGGCTCAGGTCTCAACATCGCGGACGAATTGTACGTCCTGCGCGGCCCCGCGGGTACGGCGCGTGATCCCAAGGAGGTCGGCGAAGCTATTGCCATGGCGACCGATGGCATTGCCATGTACTTTCACAAGCCAAGTCTGATGGTCTCCACGAACATTGCGACGCCGAACCCTGTGGGTGTAATCGTTGGCAAGGGATTCGAGAAGACCGCGTTCGAGGTGGTGATGGACCTGCCTGAGGGCTTGACCCTGCGGGCCGGCGGATTCGGCAACGCGCAAGTCGGCGAGCCGTCGAAGAGCAAAGTCGCCGGGGCGACGCGCGTCACGTTCAAGGTGAAGGCCATGGCGAGCAACAAGGCCGCGGGCCGGCTCTTCTTCGCCTGCGATTGGGAGCCCGGCCGGCGGGGAGAGATTCGCTACACCACGAAGTGGGCCGGCGGCTCGATGCCCGCATGCTCGATCCCCATCGAGGCGATCGAGATCCCCCAGTGCCCGGTGAAATCCAAGCGGCTCATGCTCGGCTTGGGATGGTGGGGCCTGGGCGCGAGCATGGCTTGGCCGAACTGCCTCGACGCGTTTGAAACGATCGGCTTCAACACCGTGCCGCTCATGGCGCACTGGACCAAGTTCGATGAGCCGGAGGTGAAGGCGTTCCTGGCGGACGTGGGTAAGCGCGGTTTCCGGGTCGTCAACGTGGACTCGCCGTTCCACCGCATGCTTTCGCGGCACAAGAAGGACAAGGAGATGTACTGCCAGTTCGCGGACGGCTCGGTCGGCAAACGCATGTGTCCCTCATACCGAGGGAAGCATTTTGGCGCCGAGATCCAGCGAGTCGCGGCCGAGACCGCACGAGCCGGGGCAAGCTACCTGACTTGCGACATCGAGTTGTGGGGCTGGCGAGGGCCGACGGACGCGGCCAAGTGCACGCGCTGCCAGGCCGACTTCAAGGCCAGCGGCAAGAAGGACTTGGAGGCTTGGCAGCGGGACAAGGGATTCGAAATCTGGCGAACGCTGAGCGAAGCCGTACGCAGCGAGATGGCCAAGACCGGCCTGCCCGCGCCCGACATGGGCGGATACGACTTCGAGGCGGGCAAGAGCTACCAGTTCTTCTGGCCATTTGACCGGCTCTATCCCAAGTACATGCAGAGTTCGCAAGTGTCGACGTACACTCCACTGGAGCCCTACCACATCGAGCTGATCGGCCGGAGCGTGCGCGAGCAACGTGCGCTGCTGCCCAAGAGCGACGTGCTCCCTTGGCTGACGCCCGGCGACGCCGGCACGTTCCCGGGGGATGCGTTGCGTTACGCGCTGCTGGAGTGCTTCTGCAACGGCGCGCGCGGGGTCTATTTCTGGAGCGGACGCGTATGGGACACGGAGTCGCTCGCCGCGTTCGCCCGAACGATTCGCAACATCGCGCCGGCGGAGGACGTCATCGTGGATGGGAAGCTTCTGGAGGGAGCGATGGCGATGCCGAACGCCCGGGTCTCAGGCATGCGCAAAGGGGATCGCATGGTGGTGCTTGTGGCCGACTACGGCTTGGTGAAGCCCAAGACGGTGCAGTTGCGGCTGCCGGTCCAAACCGCAAGCGTGGTGACGGACTTGGACACCGGCGAGCGATTGGGCGCGGTGAGCAAGGACCGGCCGATAGTGCGCGTGCTGCTCGGGCTGGAAAAGGCGAGAGTGCTGTTGGTAGAGCCTGCGGGGAAGTAGTCCGTAGTGCCGCGTCCCCGCCACACGCGATACGCCGAGGCGGCAAGAGTCCCTTCACCCAGTACACCAGCGAGCCGCTCGACTGCTACAGGGGAACCTACGCCGCAGAATAGGACAGATAGGACCAGGAAGATCGATGCTTTGGTGGCTGCGGCCTTTCGCGGCTTTCGATCCGTCATTCGCGGGGGCAAGAATCGCCGTTGTAGGATGGTTGTAGGATGCAGACCTTGACACGATAGGGAGCAACGGCTTACGTTACACGGCACCGACGAGGCGACGCGAGTCGCTGAATAGGCGCCGGGCCACCAGCCTGGCGCCGCGGGTTTCGCCGTGCGGTCCGGGGCCGTTTCCCGACATTTCTTCTTCAGCGGAGATTCTCATGACCAATGGATGGATTCGCGGTGCGGCGCTGCTTCTGCTCGCGGCGGCCGCGCCGGCTCAAGACCTCAAGCACGCCGCGGAACAACTGAGGATCGGGTTCGCGCAGGTGGACATCACGCCGGCGCAGGGGGTTCTCATGACCGGGCAGGGCGTTCCTCCCGGGGAGGGCGTGGATGACCCGCTGATGGCGAGGGCATTGGTGGCCCAGAGCCGCGGCCGCACGATCGCCATCGTCTCCGTGGACCTGGTCAAGATGCGCCGCGACCTGGCCGACGCGGCCATTGCGTTGGCGTGCGAGCGCACGGGGATCGCCCGCGACGCTGTGATGATCTGTGCCACTCACAACCACAGCTCTCCCTTTGTCCCCATGAAGGGGCCCAAGAACAAGGACTACTTGTCGATGTTGCCCGCGCGTATCGCGGACAGCATCGACCAGGCGTACAAGGCCCTTCAGCCCGCGCGCATGTTCGTGGGGCGCTCTCTGGTTTTCAACGGCATCCACAACCGCCGCGTCATCTCCAAGGCCGATGGGCTGGTGCTGAACACCTGGCTGAAGAAGATGAGCGACATGAAGCAGACCCCGCAACTGCTAGGCACGGAGGGGCCTATCGATCCTGAATTGTGGGTGGCCCGGTTCGACACTCTGAACGGGCGAGTGCTGGGGACGCTCGTGAACTTCACCTGCAATCCCAATATGCACGACCGTAGCGGCCGCAAGTGGTCGGCAGATTATCCCGGCGTCATCGCGGCGCACATGGTGCGGGCCTACGGGAAACAAGCGCTATGCGTTTTCACACTCGGCGCGGCCGGCAACGTGAGCCCCAACAGGCCGTTCGACCCCAAGTGGCGGCAGAAAGCCGCGGCCTTTGCTAGGTCGGCCGTGTATGCGGCCAGGCACGCGATCCCCATCGAGGGGCCCATCGCAGTGGGCTACGCGCGGCGCGATCTGGAGCCGCCATACCGCAATCCGAAGGAGCAGCGCCAGGGCGCGGTCGCCCGGCTGGGCTGGCGGGAGTCGATCGGCGGCTTGCCCCCGCGGAGCCGAGTGGTCGCAGTGAACGCGGCGCGCATCGGCCCGCTGGGCATCGCCACGAACGCCGGCGAGCTGTTCGTGGAGTGGGGGCTGTCCATCAAGAAACGTTCGCCCTTCCCCTACACCATTGTGAGCGAGATGACCAACGGCTGGGTCGGCTACGAACCCACCGCACAAGGCTTCCGAAACGAGGGATATGAGGCCCTGTCCGGCGTGGCCTTCTTGTCGCTCGAGGGGATTCAGATGCTGGTGGATGCGGCGGTGGAGTTGCTGCAACAGTTGTGGGAAGAGGGCGGATAGCCGCGGCTCCGCTTCGCGCTCAGGGCGCGTACGTCAGGCAGTTCATGAGAATCTGCTGGTAGCGCGGGTGTTGGAAGTCCTGCGCCTGATGGCCGGGCTGGAAGTAGAAAACCCACCCCGCGCCGCTCGCCTCCATCCATCCGGTGTTGGGCAGGAGAATCGCCGCCCCCGAGTCCGGGTCGATGCAGTGGCTCCCGAACAGAATGGTCTTGGCTCGACCCCCCACGTGCTGCTGGTTCACGAAGACTTCCGTATCGTGGAATCGCAGGGCCGGCAGGGCCTTCTGCTGGCCGCCAAGGGGGAAAAGCTGCGTCGCCTCGTACTCGACTCCGTGCGACGTGATCCAGTGGCCGGGGGACAGGTTGACGAACGTGTGGGTGGCGTGCTCGATCACGCGCCAAGGCCTGTCGGGATCGTCGCGTGGAGCGATACGGATTCCCGCGAAGTCGAGCCAGTCCGGGTTGCGTGTTTTGCTGGACGCGATGCCGTGGTGCACGATGATCATCCTGCCGCCCGCGCGGGTGTAGTCGATGAGCTTCGTCGCCGTCCCGGGCCGCAAGGTGGGATGGACGTACATGAACACCCCGCGGTATTCCGAAAGCTCCGCGGGCAGGGCCGCTTCCTCGAAGGTCTGCACAACCTCGACCCGCGGCTGCCGCCGAAGGAACGCAAGAAGCGGCTCCAGCGGCTCCCACTCGCTGGACACAAACGCGACACGCGATCTATCTTCGCAGTGCTCGTCGTCTCGTTGCATGCTGCTCTCCTCGTTGATATCTGGCACTCGGCCGCTATTGGCCTGAGCTGCGCCACAGCGCGTACAACATCCGGCACGCGGCCTCGACGATGCGGTCGCCGGCGTCGTGCGACAGAAGGCTGCTGTCTATCGCTCTGCCCGTGAACCCGCCGCCGAGGATCGCGCCGAGCGTGGGGCAGTATCCGCTGTATCCGTCGGCCACGCTGCAAATCGCGGTGGCCGAGTAGGGGCTGCGGCGTTTGATCTCCAGGCCGAAATGCGTGAACAGCTCGCAGGACTGAGTCACGACCGCGAAATCGCCGACGCGCACGACATGGACCGGCACGGTCTCGACCGGATTCTTCTGGGCATACTCATGAAGCCACAGCGCTCCGAACGAAAACACCCGGTCCCACGCGCTCGCGTGCTTGCCCTCCTCGACCGCGGTGACCACTGCTCGCGCGTGGCGGAGTTCTTCGGCGCTCGGCAGCCTGAGCGGAATCTGCAAGTCCTCGAACGCGTGCCCGAACGCGACCTCTTCTTGGAACGGCATCGTGTAGATTTGCCGCATGGTTTCGCCGGTGATGAGATGCGCCTGCTGGAGCATGCGCTGCTCTCGGTCGCACACGCGGTTCGGCGAGAACCGATTGTCCGGGTTGGTGTCGCCGATGGTCCCGTTGAGGTAGAGCACCGGGATGTCGCCAAACGCGGTGCGCAGGAATGCACGCGACGCACCGGGATAGTCGGCGGAGAAAAAATCACACCCGTAGAAACTGGTAGCGTGCGATGTGTTGCAATGCGCGATCGCGATGGGCCGGTCTTCCTCGTCGATGGCGCAGAGCACGCAATGGCCGTCGTCCTCAGGGCCTTCCATCCCAGTGAAATCCTCGCGGGACACGTCGCCGCCGAGTTCATGCGACCCGTCTGCGAAGCACGCCCGACGGTTGTAGCCAATCTTGGCCCTGCCGCTGTTCCAGCCCACCCGCGCGGGGCGAACCGATTCCTTCGCCTTCACGGCCAACTCCACCAGCCAATCGGAAAGCGCGGCCAGATACTCCACGTCGACGGGTTTGGTTCCCTGCGTCTTGGCGATGGACGGGCCGGCGTGCGTATGGGTGGAGGCGATGATGACGCCGCGCTCGGGGAGGCCCGTCGCATCGGCGATGCGTTTTCTCGCCGCGAGGATGAAATCGTTTCTCGGCCCAATCAGGTCGCAGCTGATGAGCAGGACGGTTGTGTCTCGGCCTTCCATCAGCAGCGCGTTGGCCTCCAGGTCGTCCCGGATTTGGCTGGCGACCTGGTTGACCGTGGCCCCCTGGATCGGGGCTCCGATTCGTCCGTTGATAATGATCGATGCTGCGCCAATGTTCAGCATGATTGCTCGCCTTTCGTTGCCTGGTACAAAGCGGGCTTCACCCGCAACCGAAACGGCACGCACGGCGCGCCTTTTTGGAGTGCGCCGGCAGAGCCCGCCGCAAGGCGGGCGGCGACGGCGCTTTTGCTGCATGCGCGCGGCTTGCGCGAATGTGCGTTCTCGTAGACATGCGCGCGCTGCCGAGGAAAAGCGGCGTCAAGCCGCCGCACTCCACAACGCCTCGCCGCGGCCCGTACGCCGCAAACCGAACGCCCGTAACGCCTCGTCCCGATGGCGCCCTGTGCAGAGAGCCTACGCAACTTCTTGTTTTTTGTCGCGGTTGCTGACTGCGAAGGCACTAACGCGGCGTTGCTTACAACGCAAGCTGGCGGGACGCGCTCCGTCGTGTCCCGCTCACGGTTTTCGGCCACGACGGAGCGTAGCGGCGACGCCGCTTTTCCTGTGGACGTTCATACGCTCCCGCGCATCGACCCGGTGGCCGATCCAAAGCGCCGTCGCCGAGCGAGCTGCGCTCCCTCTCTGCCGGCGCACTCCACACAGGCCACGAGCGACCGTGGCCCTCCACGCGCGCGTCCTCTCTCCATCCGTGTCAATGCCGCGTCCGTTCACGGTTCAGACAAAAGGTCCGCCGGTCGGACCGGCATCCCCCTCCGAGCGGATTCGTGGACGGCGAGAGCGACGGCTAGCGACCGGGCGCCGTCTTCTGCGTCGAGTATCGGCTCCTCCTCGCCTTCCACGACGCGGCAAAAGTGCTCCAGTTGAGCTTGGAGGGGGTCGTTCGCGGCGACTTCGACCTGGACGCGCTCCAGCGGACGGCGCCAGCCTTTGGGCGCTCCGTCGGCGTACCGCCACAGCTCCATCCTCGGGAACGCGAACGATCCTTCCGCGCCGAGGAAATGGTAACAATTCTCATCCGCGTGGAAGAACGACGGATTCTCGCCCGTGGTCGCCTCGTACGACCACGGCGAGGGACACGCGTCCGACGCCAGCACCGTACCAAGGGCTCCGCACTCGAAGCTCAGGGAGATGCTCACGGAATCTTCCACGGCAAGACCTCGCACGTCTGACCGCATCTGCGCGTAGACCTCACCAATCTCGCCACAGATGAAACGCAGGCTGTCGAGTTCGTGGACCAGGTTGATCAGCGTCGGGCCGCCGACGCCTCGCTCCCGATGCCAATCGATGTCGAAGTAGTCCTCCGGCTTCAACGCCGCCCACAAGACCGATACGCCCATGAGCCTTCCGAGCGCACCGCCTCGCACGAGTTCTCGGACTTTCCGAATCCGCGCGTTGTGCCGGCGATGGTGGCCGACGAGCACGCGCGCGCCGCAGCGCCGCGTCGTCTTCACGATGCGCCGCGCGCGCTCGATGATGTCCGCGATGGGCTTTTCAACCAGCACGTGCACCGACCGCTCCGCGCAGGCCTCCGCGACGGAGGCGTGCGCGGACGCAGGCGTGGCGATGATCGCGCCGGCCGGGGGCTCCTGGTCGATTAACCTCTCGACGGAGGCGTGGAAGGGAACGCCTAAGCGGTCGGCAACGGCCTTGCGACTTGGGTCCGTATCGCAAATGCCGGCGAGCGAGCACGTGGGGTGCGTATGGACAAGCTCCGCATGTTTCACACCCATGCGGCCGGTGCCGATGACGGCAATTCGTGTCTGCTCCATACCGTTCACCTATCCATTGGGTTCGTCAAAAAGCTCGTTGATGGCCGCGACCGTGGCTTCGACGATTTGCTGTCCGCCTTCGGGGCCGATGGCTGTTCCGGCGAGGAACGCGCCGTAGCTGCCGCCCTGTATCGCGCGCGCCGTCGGCAGGTACGTGGCGTCGCCGGCGAGTTGCACCACGAACGTCTGGAGCGCCTTGCTGCGGCCCTTGATTCGGTCGCCGTAGTCGAGATACAGCTCGAAGCGATTCGTGCACATCGCGACGTCGCCGATGCGCAACACGTGCAGCTCGACCGGCAAGGTGAGACACTCCCCGCGCTGTTGGGCATGGTAGAGGTTGATGACCTGTTGGTAGAAGCCGCGGGACGCGTACGCGGTGGAATACTTTGCGGACATCGGGTCGGCCGAACCGAGCGCGGCCAATTGCTCCGCCGCGAGCGCCGCCTGTCTCTCCGCGTCCGCGAGGTCGGCCTCCGTCACGCGGCGGCGCGGGAGTTCGAGCGTGATGCGCCGGCGCCGAAACGGAGGACGCCGCCGGACATCGGCTGACGCCAGCGGCAGGACTTCGTCCGCGACCGCGGCGAGCTTGTCGGCGATGTCCCGGCGCCGCGCCATGCCGAAGTCGTCGCCGTATCCCTTCAGGCGGAACATCCGCGCGTCGGCCCGAGTGTTCAGCAACGGCCGGGGCGTCAGATCGCCCGCAGCGGAGCACTGCGCCAATATGTGCACGTGCTCGCCATGCCGCTTCCGGACTTCCGCCCGCGCCTCGCGCCAGTAGTCGGCGGACACGAAGTTGGCGGCCGCCGAGCATTGCGCCGGGCAGGGGACGTTGACCACCATGCCGGTCAGGGTGTGGTTGGCGTCGTAGGTGAACAGCAGCTCAACTGCGTGGTCCTCGCGGGCCTCGATATGGGAGAAATCGGGCCTGTGGGTCGGGCCGAACATCTTGGCCGATCCGTCGAAGTATCGAACCCTCCGGTTGAAGCCGACGGCGGCGTATCCTCGGCCCCAGCTCACCGCGCCCGGCGTGCGCTTGCGCCAGGCCTCGACCGCGGCCTCGCTGATGCGCTCCACGAGCAAGTCGGCATAGGCCTGGCTCGTGATCACGTCGTCCGGCATCTTGGGACGCGGAAAGTCGGTGGTGGGCCTCGGCTGATCCGGGGCCGTGTGCGTATGCGTGACCGCGATGAGCAACATCTCCGGTCGGAATTCCGGCAGGGCTTTCGCCACGCGCTGGCGGCATCGCTCCGTCACGCACTCGGCGACGGCCACCGCGTCGAGCGAGCACAGGATGGCCAGCTCCTGCTTGTCGCTCGACTCCAGAGCCAACGCGGTGACGCTCAGAGGGTCGTGCACTTCATCGGTCAGGCGAATGCGGAACGCGCCGCACAGCGAGACCTTGCCGGTGGGAGTGACGTTGCGCGAGGCCCAGCCAATTAACATGGTTGCTTCGGATGCGCTCATTGGGGGCTTCCGGGATTCGAGGGATTCGCGGTCACGCCTCTTTTGCGGCGCTGATGGAGCGACGCTGTTTGTGACGGTCAAAGGCCGCGGATGCGGGCTGCGCCAGTGCTCGATGCGCCATCACGACGCCGGGGAGTCGGCGAGCCGCTCGAGTTCCCGAGCGGCGTCGGCCGCGTGCGGTCGCCCCAAGCCACCATCCATCGCACCCAGCGCCGCGCGGCGTACGCGGCGAAGTAGCGCTGCCCGTACGCGGCCAGCGCGAGCGAGGGGGGCTTCTCGCTCGGCGATCGGGCCACGCGCGCATGATACCGGATCGCCGGCTTCGCGTCCAAGCGCGGCCATCCTCGGCATGGGCCGAAGGCCGTGCACGGCCCACTCGAACAGTTCGCTGGATCGCGCAACCTTGACTTTCGCGCTGCGGCCATTATCATGGGCAATCTTTACGCAGGGTGCGTACGGCTGTACAGACGAGACACTGGCCATGCTTGACCAAGTAGAGCAAGTCCAAGAGGAGGCCCTGCGCGCCATTGCAGAGGCGGCCGACGAGGCCGCGCTCCAGGCCGCGCAGGCCCGCTACCTGGGGCGCAAGGGCTCGCTGACCGCGCTGCTGCGCTCGATGGGTTCAGTCGAGCCCAGCCAACGGGCGAGCGTGGGCAAGGCGGTGAACGAGGCCAAGAACATCGTGCAAGCGGCCGCGGACGAGCGCCGGGCCGAACTCGAACGCTCGGCCATTGACGGCCAACTCGCGGACCCGACTTTTGATCCCACCGTGCCGGGCGAACCTGTCGGCGGCGGCGCGCTGCATCCGCTCACAATCGTGCAAGACCGCGTCGAGCGCATCTTCGAGTCCATGGGCTTCATGGTGCTCGATTACCCAGAGGCAGAGACCGAGTTCTACAACTTCGAGGCGCTCAACATCCCGGCGGACCATCCAGCCCGCGACATGCAGGACACCTTCTGGCTCGGCGAGGGGCTGGTGTTGCGCACGCACACGTCAAACGGGCAGGTGCGCACCATGCGGGAGTACGAGCCGCCGTTCCGGGCGGTGTTCCCAGGCCGGTGCTTCCGCTATGAGGAAGTCGACGCGTCGCACGAGCACACGTTCCATCAGTGCGAAGGGCTCATGATCGACCGCGATATCAGCGTGGCGCACCTGATTTCCGTGATGAAGCACCTGCTGCGGGAGATTTTCGAGCGGGACGTGAAAGTGCGGCTGCGGCCGGGCTACTTCCCGTTCGTGGAGCCCGGGTTCGAGCTGGACATCAACTGCCTCGTGTGCGGCGGCGGGGGGTGCAGCGTGTGCAAGCAGAGCGGCTGGCTGGAGCTGCTGCCCTGCGGCCTCGTGCATCCGGCCGTGATCCGCTTCGGCGGGCTCGATCCGGACGAATGGGAGGGCTGGGCGTTTGGGCTCGGTCTGACCCGACTCGTGATGATGAAGTTCGGCATCGACGATATTCGGCTCATCATGAACGGAGACTTGGGGTTCGTCGAGCAGTTCAATGGAGCGTGGCGATGAAGATCTCGTGGCGTTGGCTTTCGGAATACGTCGATCTCGACGGGATCGATCCGGTGGCCACGGCCGAGCAGTTCACGCTCTCCGTCGCGGAGCTGGAGGGCGTCGAGCAAGTCGGCCAGGGCCTCAATGACGTAGTGGCCGCGCGGATCCTGTCCGTGGAGGCCCACCCGAACGCGGACCGGCTCAAGGTGGTCAAGGTCGATACGGGCAAGGGCCAGGCGCAATGCGTGAGCGGCGCGCCGAACCTGAACGTGGGCGACGTGGGCCTATTCGCTCCGGCCGGCGTCACGTTGCCCAATGGCCTCAAGCTGAAGGCTGCGAAGATGCGCGGCGTGGTGAGCGAGGGCATGCTCGTGGCGGAGGACGAACTGGGGATGACGGAGGATCACACAGGCATCATCGTGCTCGATGGCGACGTCGCGCCTGGCGCGAAGGCCGGCGATGTCGTCCCAGTAGAGGATGCGCTCTGGGAGATCGACAACAAGTCGATCACGCATCGGCCCGATATGTGGGGCCATTACGGCATCGCTCGCGAGGTGGCGGCCGTCACCAAGCGCGAGTTGAAACCACTGGACCTCGATTTGGGGTTCACCAACGACGACGCGCTGACCGTGCGCCTCGACTGCCCGGACCTTTGCTTGCGGTACACGGCGTATCTGATTGCGGACGTGCAGATCGGGCCATCGCCGCTTTGGCTGCGCACCCTGCTGCATCGCCTTGGCGTGCGGCCGATCAGCAACGTGGTGGACGCGACGAACTACGTGATGCTTGCGACCGGCAACCCGATCCACGCGTTCGACCAACGCTTCCTCGCGCAGGACACGATCATCATTCGCCGCGCGGGTGAGGGCGAGGTGCTGCGCACCTTGGACGACGTGGACCGCAAGCTGTGCTCTGAGGACTGCGTCATTGCGGACGCGGAGAAGGGCATCGCGCTCGCCGGCGTCATGGGCGGCGCGAACAGCGAGATTCAGGCCGACACCACGAACGTGGTGTTAGAGTCCGCGTGCTTCAGCGGCCCCGCGATCCGGCGCACGTCCGCGCGTGTAAAACACCGGACCGAGGCGTCCATGCGTTTCGAAAAGAGCCTCGACCCAAGCTTGGCTTACGACGCGGCGGTCCTGTTTGGGAAGCTGTGTCTCCAGCTTTGCCCGAGTGCGCGTATTGCGAGCAAGCTGTACGACGTGGGCGTGCAAGCGCCGGACCCCATCCAAGTGCGCGTGCCGCTCGATCTGATCGACCGGCGGATCGGGCAGAAGGTCGGCGCCGATTTTGTCGCAGACACGCTGTCGCGGCTGGGCTTCGGGTGCCAGGTCGACGGCGGGGTGTTGACGGCCGACGTGCCTTCGTGGCGCGCGACGAAGGACATCTCAATCGCCGAGGATATTATCGAGGAAGTGGGCCGCGTCTACGGGTACGACAACATTACGCCGGTCGATCCGTTGGTGGCGGTGAAACCCGCGCCGCAGTTGCCGAGCAAGAAACAGGTAGCCGACGTGAAGCGTTTCCTGGCCGGCCGCGCGGGCATGAGCGAGATCATGCTGTACGCGTTCGAGCACGTGGCGACGCTGGAGGCGCTGGGCTTGAAGGCCGAGGACCATGTGCCCGTGCAGAATCCTATCAGCTCGGACTTCCCGGTGCTGCGGCGCACGCTCGCGCCCGCGATGCTGGCGTCCATCGAGACCAACTATCGCGTGCGGCCGGCGTTTGCCGCGTTCGAGATCGCGCGGACGTTCGTCGCGCATCCTGGCGGCGACATCCCGTTGCAGCCTCGCCATCTGTGTGGCGTGGTTGTGGATCGGGAACTGGATGAGGACCCGGACGCGGCCCTATTTGCCAAAGCCAAAGGCCTCGTCTGGTCGCTGCTTGCTTGGCTTGGGCACGGCGAGCCCTCGTTGGCCGAGGCGCCGGAAGCGGTGCGCGCGTGGGCCCACCCGGTGCGCTCGTCCGGGATTGAAGTGTCCGGCCTCGTCGTTGGCGGGTTCGGGCAGGTGCATCCGGGAGCGCTGCGTTCGCTGAAGCTCCCGGTGGGTGCGGCGCTTTTCGAGATCGATCTGGACGAATTGCTCGCGCTGGAGCGCGCTCCCATCGAGCATGTGCCCGCGCCCAAGTTCCCCGGCATCACTTGGGACATTAGCGTCGTGGTGCCGGAAGCGGTGCGCGTTGCCCAGATCGCGGACGTGATCTGGAAGTGCGACAAGACGCTTGTTCGCGGCGTGGAGTTTGTGGCCATCTACCGCGGGGCCCCCATCCCGGATGGCCGCAAGAGCGTCACCTTCTCCATCCTATTTCGGGCAGACGACCGCACGCTGCTCGAAGACGAAGTCGAGCCGATCCACAAGCGGATCGTGAAGCAACTGGAGCAGCAGGTGGACGGAGAGTTGCGGTAGGCGCTTAATGCCTTATCCATCCAGAACTGTCATGAAAAACAAGAAGCTGCTTGCCCGGAGCGGATCCCGAAGCCTCGGGACCGTCCGTCGGAACGCGAAGGCGTTCCGCTCCTGGGTTGCGGGCGCAGCCCGCCTTGTGACAAATCTCGCGACAATCCGCCGTGCGGCGGGTCGATGTGTGCGACGCGAGGCGACAAGGCTTGTCCTAGGGCGATTCATCGCCCGTTGGCCGGTCTGGAGAGACGGGCGATCAATGCCCTACTGCGAGCGGATCCCTAACCCGTGAACATTGTTGAGGCCGCCTCTTGAACATCCTTGGCATTAGCGCCTTCTACCACGATTCGGCTGCTGCGCTCGTGCGCGACGGCGAGATTGTGGCCGCGGCGCAAGAGGAGCGCTTCACGCGCAAGAAGCACGACTACCGCTTCCCCAGCCACGCGGTGGACTACTGCCTCGAGGAGGCAGGGATCGCGGCCGGCGATGTTGACGCGGTCGTCTTCTACGACAAGCCATTCGTCAAGTTCGAGCGGCTGCTGGAAACCTACCTCACGTACGCGCCGTTGGGCATTCGCAGCTTCCTCATGGCCATGCCGCTGTGGATGAAGCAGAAGCTGCACTTGCCTAAGATCATCAAGCGCGAGTTGGGCGGGGACTTCAAAGGGCACATCCTCTTCACCGACCACCACGAATCGCACGCCGCGTCCGCGTTCTTCCCCAGCCCGTTCGAGGAAGCTGCGATTCTCACGAGCGACGGCGTGGGCGAGTGGACCACGTCCAGCTACGGCGTGGGCAAGGGCAACCGGATTGAGTTGCACAAGGAGCTGCGGTTCCCGCACTCCCTCGGTTTGCTCTACTCGGCATTCACGTATTACACGGGTTTCAAGGTCAACAGTGGCGAGTACAAGCTCATGGGCCTCGCGCCCTACGGGGAGCCGAAGTTCGTAGACGTGATCAAGGATAACCTCATCGACATCAAGCCCGACGGCAGCTTTCGAATGGACATGGCGTTCTTCGATTACTGCGCCGGGCTGAAGATGACGAACGCCCGGTTCGACAAGCTTTTCGGCAAGCCCGCGCGCAAGCCGGAGACGCAACTCACGCAACACGAGATGGACGTGGCCGCGAGCGTGCAGAAGGTCACAGAAGAGATCATGATGCTCCAGGCGCGGCACGTGCACGAGGCCACGGGCATGAAGAACCTGTGCCTCGCGGGCGGGGTCGCGCTCAACTGCGTGAGCAACGGGCTGATCCTGCGGGACGGGCCGTTCGAGCAGATATGGATCCAGCCCGCGGCCGGCGACGCCGGTGGTGCGCTGGGCGCGGCGCTGTTTGTGTGGTACCAACTGAACGACAAGCCGCGGGAGGCCAACCCGGACGACGCCCAGAGCGGCTCGCTCCTCGGGCCCGCGTTTAGCGACGAGGAGGTGCGCCAGTACTTGGACTCGGTGGGAGCGAAGTACAGTGTGTGCGACAGCGACGAGGACGTGGTGGACCGCGTGGCGGACGCGATTGCGGAGGGCAAGGTCGTAGGGTGGCACCAAGGGCGCATGGAGTTCGGCCCGCGAGCGCTGGGCGCGCGCAGCATCATCGGCGATGCACGGAACACGGAGATGCAGTCGAAGATGAACTTGAAGATCAAATACCGCGAGTCGTTCCGGCCATTTGCTCCGTCCGCGCTCGTGGAGCACGCCCAGGAATACTTCGACATCGACGCGGAGAGCCCGTACATGTTGCTCGTGTGCCCGGTGCGGGAGGAGATTCGTGTGCCCATGACGGACGAGGAGCGGGAGCGGATGCTTCACGATCCGGACTTGCGCAAGCGCGTGAATATCCCGCGCAGCGAAATCCCCGCGGTCACGCACTTGGACTACTCTGCGCGGCTACAGACCGTGGACGCGAAGCGGCATGGGCTGTACCACAAGATGATTGCCCGCTTCCGGGAGAAGACGGGCTGCGGCGTGATTGTGAACACGAGCTTCAACGTGCGCGGCGAGCCGATTGTGTGCACCCCGGAAGACGCGTATCAGTGCTTCATGCACACGGAGATGGACGTGCTGGCGGTGGGCCAGCAGATCCTCCTGAAGGAGGACCAGCCCCAGCTCGAAGGCAAGAAGGACTACATCGATCGGTTTGAACTCGACTGACACGAGGCAAGATCTATGGAAGCAGGCACGAAACCGGAACAAGTCACCGACAAGCAGGTCCGCCAGTTTGGCGTGGTCATGCTCGTTGGGCTTGGGCTGATCGGGCTCATCCTCTACCACAAGGCGTCGAAGGCCGGCGAGGCCGCGGGCGCATTGCCGGTGGTGCTGCCTTGCATCGGCGCGGCCCTCTGCGTTGCGGCGCTTTCCGCACCGCGGGCCATGGTCCCGGTTTACAAGGCATGGATGCTGTTGGGCCACGCGATGGGCGCGGTGGTGAGCCGCGTGATTCTGGGGGTGGTCTTCTACGTGGCGATGGCGCCCATGGGCTTGGCGATGCGGATGCTGGGGCGGGATCCGTTGGAGCGGAAGCACGATCCCGCCGCGGAAAGCTATTGGATCGAGAGGCCGCCCGCGCCGCCCAACGCGCGGTATTGGCGGCAGTTCTGAGCCCGGGCGGCGGCGTTCAAGGCGCGGGGCCGTAGATGCGGATCGACCCGCCAATGCGCGCGAGCAAGGGCCGGGCGCGGAGCCAGGCTTGGGCCGGCTCCTCTTCCCTCAGGAATGTCACACTTGCCGCAACCGGCCCCGGCCAAGGGAGGGCAAGTTCAATGGGCGTGGCCTTTACGCCATAAGCCGCGGGATCAGCGGTCCCGAAGTAGGCCAAGCCGAGATCGCGAAGCTCCGGGTGGCGCCGTTGGTATTCGGCCAGCAGGGGAAGATCCTGCCCCCAGTCGGTGTTGCTGTCGCGGAACCAGTCGGCCGCGTGCTTGGGGCCGCCGGCGAGCCAGTTGAAGTAGGCCAAGTAATTTGGAGCCGCACTCAGCACGGACGCGGCTTGCCAGAGGCAGAGCCCCGCGATGCACCACGCCAGTCGGCGGCCTGCACCCCGCGCCGCGCGGCTGGCCCAGAGGATCGCGAAAGGCAGCGCCGGCAGCACGTGCCGCATGCCGACGGTCATCTTGCTCCGGCAGACAATGGCGACGAGCACAAGCGCCGGCACATAGAGGCTGATCTCGCGCCAATGGGGCCGATGGCCGGGGCGAAAGGATAGGCCTAGCGCGACGCAGATTAAGAGGAGCAGAGCGAGTGGCGTCTTGGTGGCTGTAGCGGTCGCGAAGTACACCGATGCCGGGCGCCCGCGCAGCGAGTCGAGCATCCACGTTGCTTGGCCCACGTCGCTGTGGAGGCGGCTGACCAACTCGAAACCGCTCCAGTAGGATCGAAGCGGAAGGCGCACGCGCATCAGGCGCCAGAGGGCCGCGCCGGAGATCTTGGCGACGGGGCCAGGCAGCGCCTTGAGCCGCGGGACCGGGCTGTAGTCGCCAGGTTGGTGGCGCCGGCGTGCGAAACCGTAGCAACCCCATAGCACAAACAAAGCCACCAGCCAGAGGAGCGCTGAACGCAGCGCCCATCGGCCCAAGGCTGCCCACCTGCTCTGAACGCGCGCGGCCAGGTAGCGAGCCAATCGAATGGCAAGGCGAGCCGCGCACGCGCCGGCCGCGACACATACGAGGCGGCCCATCAAGCCCAAGCGCGCGTAGATCATGGGCACGGTCATATTGGCCCATGCAACGCCGAATTCAAGCGCAGAGCTAACCAACAAAACGGCCGCACAGAGGGGGAACGACCGAATCGCCTGGGCCATCGCCTCGGTTCGGCCGCGGCCGCGCCAGATCAATGCGAGGTTGCCAAACCACAAGCCGACCGCGAAGCACATCACCACGGATGCGGGAACCAGAAGGCCGATGAGCAAGGCCAGGATTGCAAACGCGCAGACTTGGCCGACGCGATGCCACAGGGCCGAAGGCGCGTGGGCATCCCTGTAGATCTGAACGGTGATGAGCAGCAGGAAGGCTGGCCCAAGGAACAGCGCAGAGATCTTGGTGGCGAGTGCGAGGCCGGTGGCGATGCCAGCCCAGAGCGTGCGGCGAGGGGATGGCTTGCCAAGCCACATCCAGATCGCGTGCGCCGCGATGAGGCAGAAGCACGCGGCCGGCATGTCCGTCGTCGCGATCGCGCCGTGAGAGAGGAAGTCCGGCGTGAACGCGCAAAGGAAGAGCGCGAGCCAGCCGGCTTTGCGGCCGTACAGCTTCCGGGCCCAGAGGAATAGGACCGTCGCGGTGAGGAGCGTGAGCGCGATCATGGGCAGACGCGTCAGGCGCGTGAGCCACACGCCGTTGCCGTTGACGCGCCACATGAACACCGGACCCCAGAATAACGGGGGTACCTCGTGGATGTCCGGCCACTGCGCGGGGAGACGGAGCCCATCGACGAACAGCAGCGGCAGTGCACACCACATGCGCCCAAGAGGCGGGTGCTGGTAGTCGACCGAGAAGTCGCCCAAGGTGAGCGCGTAGTACCCCGCGACCACGTGCTCCGATTCGTCGTACGTGGACGACTTGGCCCAAGCAAAGTGAAGGGCTTGCGCGGCCAAGAGACAGAGCAAGGCGACCGCCGTGAGGAGTTCGGCGGTCGTGAAGCGCGAGGGAGAGCGGTTGTCCGTGGGCATGCTGAGCGATTGTAGTGCTTCGGCGCGGCCTGGGCAACGTCGTGTCCTCGCTCTGCTGCAAGTTGCTATACTCACGCCAGAAGGCAACGAAACAGCGACGCCCTTGCGAGCGCGCGACAAGCACCCAACCTCCCTGCGCGGACTCGCAAGAGCCGTGTGGCCGAAGGAGAGACATGACATGAAGATCGGAGCCCGCACGGTTTGCCTGCGTTGGGACTGGGATCGCACGCTCGCGTTCTGCAAAGACGCGGGCATCGAAGGCTTCCAAGTCGCGCCCACGGAAAACGGCATCATTGAATGGTCTGAGACGGAACAACGCGAGTTTGGCGAACGCGTGCGCGAGATGGGGCTCGACATCAGCGGCACGAGCGCCGGGCCGAACTTGGTTGACCCCGTGGTTGCGGACGAATCAGTCGGGAAGTTCAGGGCGTTTTTGCGCCTGGCCGCCAACCTGGGCCCGCGGGTGGTCTGCGGCGAGGTCAAGGCCGTGCCGGAAGGGCTAAGCCTGGATGACGCTTGGGCGACCTGCACCCGCAATGTGCGCGCGATCTGCGAGTACGCGGCCGACCTCGACGCGTACTACGCTGTCGAGCCCGGCCCGCATTGCCTAGTGAAGGACGGCGACAGCATGGTCCGCCTGATCGAGTCGGTCGATCACCCGCGCCTGAAGATCAACTACGACCCGGCCAACGTGAACTCCGCCGGGGCTGATCCGGTCGCCGGCGCCAAGCGCGTGGCCGAGCACATCATCCAGACGCACGCGAAGGATTCACGGCGAACCACGGATGGCTGGGAGGAGACCGTGCTCGGCGAGGGCGATGTCAACTTCCCCGCGTTGATTCAGGTCTATCGCGACGCGGGTTACGACGGCTGGGTCTGCATCGAGCGCGAGCGAAGTGAGCACACGGATGTTGACTTGCGCCAGTCGCGAGACTTCCTTGCTAGCGTGGTGCAAGACTCGTAGTGAAGGTCGCGTGTATAGCGAAGGAAGTCGAGACAAGCATGGTGCATGACGACAGCGGTGGCCCGAAAGGCTTTGGCATCTGGAGTGCTGTTGCAATGCCTTGTCTGCTCAGTGTACACTGACCGCTCTGAAGTGCATATTGTGCCTAAGCGCGTGCGCCCCCCGGTGTGTGGATTTGCCTAACAGTGGGCAGTCCTGGCTTGAGTCCAATGGCGAGGTCCACGTAGGCTGCGAATGGCCGGGACACCGAACAGCATGCGAGTGCAGATGCAATCCATCACTGAGCTTCTCCGGAGGCACCCCCATGGGCTGTCGGCTCGCCGGATCAGCGAGGCGCTTCAGCTTGGGCCGAGCTACCAGGCTCAGGAAGTTCTTCTGGCGCTCCAGCGGGAAGGCATCGTGCGCCTTATCAAAGGCCACTTGTGGCAGTTCGCAGACTGGGACCCGTCGCCAACGTCATTCCCTGCCGACCACGGGCCGTCTCCGCTGCCCCCGATGGACCCCTCCCTGCTCCCGTCCTCCGAGCCCGTCAGTCCTGAACCGGTCGATTACAAACGACACACTCGCTGGGATGCCTTCAGGAGGCTATGTGCCTACTATTCCGAATGCATCCGTCTGGAGGACAGAGCACGCGTATCCGCGTACGCGGAAGACCACGGGCGGCGGTTCCTCTACCTGCCGAACGGCATGAACTGGGCGGCCCTCTCCTGCGGACGTTGTGTTGCACTTTCGGTGCCCGAGGGCGTAGGGGCGTTTGTCAAATATGCCAAGTCCAATCGTTCTGCACCGCGCATGTTCATCGGAGCGCCACTCGATGTCCATGTTTATCGCCCTGACAAGGCTGGGGAAGTCCATCGCAGTATCTCGCCCGTCTTCGTCATCCAAGTCGAATTCTCCATCGAGAACTCCCTGCTGTACTGCCAGCCGATAGGCTCGGTCGATGTCAACGATGGCTGGTTGGGGCGACGGTTCAAACAGACCGCCGACAAGAGGACCTTCCTAGATCTGTGTGGTCTCGAACAGTCAGACTCTTCGGAGTACGAACCCGCCGCACGAGCGCATCGGCCAGGCTTCACCGCGCTGTGCAGGGCCCTGAACACCTACTACCCAGAATGGTGGCGGGAACCCTGTGACCTGGCCGCGCTTAGTGACAAGCCAGATCTGACGAAGGTTACGAAGGCGGGAATCTACAACCGAGCCGTCATCATGGCGCAACCTGGCCTGAAGTACGCCGCCCGGCTGCACAGCGAGTTGCTTTGGCTTGCAAGAGAAGCAGAAGACGACGAGCTTGACAAGTCTGCACTGCGCTTCCTTTTCCCCACCGACCCGCCGCCGCGGCAGCCAAACCTTTCCCCTGCCGACCAGGAGGGAACCCAGGACGCCGATGCGCGTGCGACGGCTCTCTGCGACATCGCTGAGTTTGACGCCCTGAACGATAGTCAGCGCCTGGCATGCCGGCACGCTCAGGAGGCTTCAGTGTCAGTTGTCACGGGGCCGCCAGGAACGGGCAAGTCCCGGGTCGTTGCCCACGTCATGGCCAATGCCGCCATGTGCAAGAGGACGGCCCTATTCGCCAGCCACAACCATCAGGCAATCGAAGCCGTCGTGCCCAAGCTGAACGAGATCGTCCATCCCAATGTGCTCGCGCTGCGCCTGTCGATGCCCTACGGATCGGGTACCCCAGAGTCGATGACGAAACTTCTCGTGCACTTGATGGATACCCCCCGGGCCTCTGACATCATGGAGGACATTGGTGAGACCAAGAGCCTGTTGGACAAGCTGCTGGCCGAACGACGCGAGGCAGACAGCCGCATGGAAGCCGTGTTTAAGTTGCACCAGGACCTCGATGCCGCTCAAGTGCGCATGGAGGCCCTCTTGGATGACATCCCAAAGGCTCTCCACGAGAAGGTCATTTCCTGCCCCAGCCTGCCAAAGGCCGGTGAGATCGATGATCTTGCCCGTAAAGCCGAGAGACTTGCACCACCCGGCAGGGGACTGATCCGAAGAACGCTGTGGCGGATATGGTACTGGTCGAGAGGGAGACGCATTGCCTCCAAGGTGGGGGATCTGGATCAGCAGTTCTCCGACGAATTTGACCAAGACCCCCTTGATCTGTTCCCCATCGCCGACCGCGCGGCTGTGGACCGCGCCTTGAGGCGGTTGGTGAGATGGCGATCTGTTGCTGAGGCCATTTCCGGTGCGCAGCATGTCCGAACGTTGCGGACAGATCTGGATTTCCTGCCCAGGCTGGATGCCTGCCACAAGCAGTACGGTGAGTTGCGGGATCAGATCCGTCAGACAAGCCGTGTTCTGCTCGGTCTGGTTTCGACAGCATACGGAGTCGGACTTGAGGGCGAGACAAGGCAGAAGTTTGCTGAGGTCCGGGCCGAACTCCAGAACTTTGGCGACAGCATCGATAGCCACCGGTCGGTCAAGTTTCGACGGGCTTTGCAGCAGTACTTCCCCAAGTTGCTCGCGGAGATGCCGCTATGGGCTACTGCAAACCTATCCGCAGGGCGCACGATACCGCGGTCGGCAGGGGCTTTCGACCTCCTGATTGTCGATGAGGCGAGTCAGTGTGACATCGCGTCAGTGATTCCCCTCCTGTTCCGCTGCCGCCGCGTGATGGTCGTTGGGGATCCGATGCAGTTGCCACATGTGTCCACACTCGCTAAGGACGTTGACTGGCGCTTGCGCGAGCGGTTTGGCCTCACCGACGAGGCATTCGGCCGCTATACCCACCGCGTCAACTCGTTTTTTGACTTGGCCCACTCCGATGCGCAGGTGACGGCAAAGGTGCAGCTGCGGGATCATCACCGCAGCCACCCGTTGATCGCAGAATACTGCAACAAGGCGTTCTATGGCGAGACCCTGCGCGTCATGACCAATGTGGACGGCCTCCACCGGCCAACAGGCCATCGGCATGACCAGGGATTTCGTTGGACTTCGCTGGTGCCTGATGCCGAGGTTTGCCCTGGCGGTGGAGCGCTCAGTCGGAACCAGATTGTAGCCATTGTCTCCGAGCTGAGGGAACTTAAGGAAAACCGCTTCCCAGGGACGATTGGCGTTGTATCGCCCTTCCGCGTGCAAGCCAATCGCATCCGTGACCGTGTGCAAGAGGAGTTTGGCCCTGACATACCCGAGCACTGGCGCTTCCATGTGGACACAGCCGATGGCTTCCAGGGCGACGAGCGCGACATCGTGCTGTTGAGCCTGCCTGTCGGCCCGGAGATGCCAAGGGGAGCCCTGTGGTTCCTCACCGAAAGCCGCAACCGCTTCAACGTGGCCGTGAGCCGGGCGCGAGCTTTGCTTCATGTGTTCGCGGACAAGGAATGGTGCGCTCAATGCGGTATCCCCCATGTGGTGCAACTGCTCCAGAGCTTCGAGGCCCAGGAGGCCGCGGGCTCGACGAGCGTGAGGACAGACTTGATTGGCCCCGTTTGGGAGCCACGCCTGGCAGAGGCCCTGCGACGCGCCGGGGTCGTTTTTGAGCAGCAGTACCAAGCCTGTGGCAGGTATCTGGACTTCGCCATCTTC
>JAJRTI010000614.1 GCA_024278415.1 Planctomycetota bacterium
ATGCGCGTAGAGCATGGGGCTCGGCCGGAGGGGCCTACGGACGCCGGCGCGCGCAAGCGCTCGGAGCGCCCTTCCTTCGTCGCCAGGCAAAGAGTACGATGGTGCGGCAACGACAGGCCTTCGCCATCACGGAGACTCTTATATGACGCATAGTAGAATCCTTCTGGCCTGCGCGGCTATGGCCGCTGGCGTGTGTGCCGCCGCGGATATCCCCTCCCGCCAGGGCCTCCAGCTTTGGCTCGACGCGAGTGACGCACAGACGGTCGCGGCCGAAGCCGGCGCGGTATCGAAGTGGCAGGACAAGTCCGGACACGCGCACGACGCGGTGCAAGAAGAGCCGGCGCGCAGGCCAGCGTATGTAACGGCCGCGGGGGGTGGCAAGCCCTGCGTGCGGTTCGATGGCAAGGACGATTACTTGGTCTTCCCGAAGACCCCGCTCGGCGATCTCGCCGCGTTCGTCGTCTTCAGGCCCCGCGGCGGGAGGTGTATTCTGCTCGGCGACGCAGACAACCGCAACTGGCTCCGGGTGGAAGCGGACGGCGTCAAGGCCAAGTGGAGCAACGCGGCGACGGCCGTTGCCGGAGCGAGGCCTGCCATGGGCCAAGTGCAGATGCTGAGCGTCGTTCGCGCAGGCGACGCGCTGGCTCTCTTCATGAACGGCCACCGCGCGGGCCGCTCCACGAAAGCCGACGTGTTCGTGCCTGAGCACATCGGCCATAAGTCCACTGGCGGAACCACGGAGAACTTCCTCAAGGGCGACGTGCACGAGGTTATCATCTATAGCCGAGCGCTCCCGGACGCGGAACGCCGGCAAATCGAGCAGTATCTCATCAAGAAGTGGGGCATCGATGTCGCGGCCGCGGGGGGGCAGCCGGCGCCCGTCTCACCGAGCCAAGCCGACACCGGCATCTCCCACGGCCCTATGCTCGGAGCGGTGTCCGAGACGACTGCTGCGTTATGGTTGCGCACTCGCGCACCGTCGAAGGTCGAGATCACCTTGGCCTCCGCGGCCGGCTCGACGCGGAAGATGACACTCCAGACCGATGCGTCCACGGACAACACCTGCGTCGCTCGATTCAAGGGCCTCGAGCCGGACACGCAGTACCGATACGAGGTCCGCGCCGGGGCCGCGCCCTTCGCCGCGGCATTCCGCACCTTCGGCCCATCGCTCCGGTCGAGGACGGTGCGCCTCGTCTATGGCTATGGGTACTTGCCGTCGAACCGTATGAAGAACGGATCGATCTTCTCACTCATGGCCAAGCGGAAGGCCGATTTCGTGCTCTTCATTGGCGACTTCCCGTACACCCGCGCGGGCCGGCGGGCCGAAGTCCGCGCACAACACAAGATCATTCGCAGCAACCCGGGCTTTACCCCGCTCACATGCGGCACGCGGGCGTGCGCGGTGTGGGACGACCACGACTTCGGGCCCAACGACTGCGACGGCACACACCCGTACGCAGATGAGGCGCTGGCCGCGTTCAAGGAGTATTGGGCGAACCCCTCCTATGGCGAGCCCGGCAACAAGGGCATTTACAGCTCCTTCGTCATCGGCCACGTCGAGGTGTTTCTCCTGGACGGCCGCTACCACGCACGGCAGCGCCAAGAGAATCCGACCATGCTGGGCGAGGTTCAGTTCCGTTGGCTATGCCGAGGGCTCAAGGCCTCGAAGGCCAGGTTCAAGCTCCTCGTTTCAGGCACGCCCTTCGCCCGCGTGAAGCGAGACTGCTGGGGTGGCGCGTTCTACCGGGCTGAGCGCGAACGTCTCTTCGCGTTCATTTCGGCCAACCGCATCAGCGGGGTACTGGCCATCTCCGGCGACATCCACCGCTGTGACATCCACAAGCTCCCCATGGGCAACGGCCAGTACCTCTACGACTTAACCGCCGGCGCGCTCGCGCGAGTGCACCGCGTTCCTCCCGCGGACAACTGGCCCCCGGAGATGCTCTACTCGTACGGCAACACCGAGCGCAACATGTTCGGCGAGATCGACTTCCATCCTCCGTCGGACACGAAGACCGCCATCACGTTCCGGTCATTCTCCGGCAAGTACGGCCTCTCGCATCGATTCACCCTCACGCCGGCGGATATGGGGATGTGACGCACTCACCCATGAAGAGAATATGGTTCTATGCACTGCCAATCACCCACAGGCTGCCGCCCTCTCCCCGCCATCTGCCTGCTCGCCTTCACCTGCGTCGCATGCGCGCATGCCGCGTTCGCCGCGGACTATTTCGTCTCGCCCACCGGCAACGACGCCGGCCTCGGCACGCGGGAGCAGCCATGGCAGACCATCGCCAAGGCCTCCGCGGCCGCGCAGGCCGGCGACTCGGTCACGTTTCTCGACGGCAAGTACGCGGGTGTGATCGAGCCGGCCAATAGCGGTGCGCCGGGGAAGCCGATCACGTTCCGCGCGGCAAATCGCCTGAGGGCCGTCCTCACCGGCGGCCGGTCGAGCGATGGGCATGGCGTGTGCCTGCGGATCAGGGACCGGCAGCATATCGTCGTCGATGGCTTCTACATGCTGCCGGACAAGTGGGGCTGGATGCGGCTCGATGGCGCCACACACTGCGTGGCCCGGCGCTGCAAGATGGAGAACGCGACCGCCACGTACAGCCCCATCTACTGCAAGGACAGCCACTACAACCGCTACGAAGACCTCCAATGCTGGCGCTCAAACAACATCGGCAAATGCGGGCACGTGGCGGGCGACATGTGGAACAACTTCGGCTGCACACACAACGTGTTCCTGCGGGTCCACATCAGCCGCGCCGGGCACCGGCCCTTCGGGCTGTGGTTCGATTCCCCGTACAACGTTGTGCGGCAATGCATCTTCGATTGCCGTTGGGGCCGCAACTTCGAGTGCTTCTCCACGCCGCGGCTGCTCATGGAGCAGTGCGTCATCACCAACGGCTTCGACGGGTCGGGCTCCGCGGACGGCCGGGCCAAGCTGTTCATCATCGACTCCATTTTCCGGCGCAACGTGATCTACCGGAACTACTATGGGCCAATGGTGATCAACGCGTACAAGTACGACGAGTTGCCCACGTTCGGCATGATGCGCTCCCGGCTCTACCACAACACATGGTTCCGCAACCACGAGTACGGCTTCGAGATGGTCGACCACGGCCGGCAGCCCGATCCCCACATGGTCCACGGCAACGTGTTCCAGAACAACATCTTTGCCAACAATGACCCTGGTGGCGATGGACTCGCGTTGTTCCTCGTCAGCAACATCGCACAAGACAATCGCTTCAGGTCCAATCTTCTCTACGGCGACAAGCCGGGCTGTAAGACGGTGCGATACGATTGGGCGTGGCCGGGCGTGAAGCATTGGGGCGGAAGGGCCATGAGCGCGACGGAGGCGAACGAGCGAATGCCGAATCAGTTCGCAGGCAACATCGACGCGGATCCGATGTTCGCCGACATGAAAGCCGACGACTACCGCCTGCGCGCCGGCAGCCCGTGCATCGACGCTGGCCAGCCGCTGGCGGTAGCCCGTGAGGCGGGCGAAGGCCGCGAGATGCCGGTCGACGATGCGCGTTGGTTCTACGACGGCTTTGGCATCCCCGGCGAGAGGGGCGACTTAGTGTTCGTTGGACCTGGTAGGAAGCAAGCCCGTATCACGAACGCGGACATCGAGCGTAATGTG
>JAJRTI010000615.1 GCA_024278415.1 Planctomycetota bacterium
CTGCGCGACGTGGCCGAGCTGGCCCAGCGCATGGACCTCGAACCCACGTCGCCAATCTTCATCCGCGATTACTGGAGCTACCCGGAGAAGCCGTCGGCCAAGGAATACCTGGACCAGATCCGCGCAGCCCTCAAGGAAGATCTGGACGTGATCGTGGTGGGCCGCGATCTCAAACAGGCGGCGCGCCACCAGGCGACCTCCGCGGCGATCCCGGCGGACATCGCCGAGGCGGTGAAGAAGAAGGTCATGGGAGGCACAGGCCTTATCCTCTTTGCACAAGAAGCCATACCCGCGTCGTGGCAGGGCAGCCTCATCGAGGGAGGCGGCAACGTTGCGACGCGCCAGAACGTGGTGATCGAGGCGACCGGCGACCACTACCTCACGCGATCTGTGCCCTTCCCGGCCTTCGACGTCCTTCGATTGCCCGTCTTCTCGACTGGCAACACCGTTCTCGCAACCGCGGCCGGGAAGCCCTTCCTCGCAGTCAATGAGTACGGCAAGGGCAGGGTCGTGATCCTGGGCCGCAGCAAGAACGGCATGACGCCGGCGAGCGCATCCGCTCCGACCTACAAGCAATGGAACCCGATGCCGACCTACCGCTACTGGGATTACTACTTTGGGTTCCTGGCCAAGTGTCTGTTCTGGGCATCCGGGCGCGACCCAGTGGTGGCCATGGCCGGGCTCAACGCGGCGCCTGGGTCACTGAGTTGCCGCCTGGAGGACAAAGGCCGCGGGGGAAAGGTGCGCGTGGCCGTGACGGTTCGCGACAAGTTCTCGCGCCAGGTGTTCGCCACGAGCCGGGACATCCAACTGAAGCCGGCGACGCCGGCCGCCGTGGAGTTCAAGCTCCCAGCGGACAGTCTCATCGATGGCAGGCATTTCGCCGAGGTGATCGTGTCCAGGGATGGCAAGTCGTTGAACTGGGGCGCGGTGGTGTTCTCTTCCGTGGCGCCCGGCCGCATCGTGCGTGTCGAGCCGAAGACAGCCTACATCTACGAGAAGGCCGAACCCTTCCGGGCCAGAGTCGAGGTCGCGGTGGACAGAAACGCGCAGACCGCCGGGCTGAAGCTGGACTGCGTCCTGCGTGACCGGATGGGCCGCGTCATCAGCGCGCGGGCGTCGTTCCCCTGCCCGCCCGGGGAGACTGGGATCGACGTGGACGTTCCGCTGGTGAATCCAGTCTGGCGGTCTTTCAGGGCAGAGCTGACGTTGCGCCGGGGCACGCGTGTGCTCGATCGAGCCGTCAGCGATCCGGTCTACTATATCCCGGACCGCGATCCGCAGGACTTCGGCTACTTCGTGTGGAACTGGAGCCACGCGGAGCGCCACCCAGACTACATGCTGGATGCCTTCTACCGCCGGCTGCTGGAGTGCGGGTTCAATGGGATCGAGAACTACTATTCGTTGGATCTTCCCCTGTTGCAGGGCATGAAGTATCTGGCCGACAAACACAGCCCCGCGTTCAAGGCGAAGATCGAAGAACTGGGACGGCTCTACAACAAGACGAAGGACGTGTCGTACCTCGCGAGGACGCCATGCTTGAACGATCCCGCCGCCTACCGGAACCTCTTCCGAGGGAACCTGCCGAAGCTCCGAGGGCTGCTGCCGCAACGGCCCATCGGCTATTTCTTTGGGGACGAGGACACGCTGACCTATGAAGCCAAACCGATCGACTTCTGCTTCTCGCCGGAAACGCTTCGGGCATTCCGCACATGGCTCCGCAAGCAGTACGCGGACCTGGCCGCGCTCAACCGCGAGTGGGCGGCCTCCTTCGATTCGTGGGACCAGGTGTTGCCCATGACCAAAGAGCAGGTGCGGGCGCGGGGCAACTACGCGCCTTGGGCCGACCACCGCCACTACATGCAGGTGGCATGGACGGCCGGATACGCGCGCTGCGCGGAGTGGCTTCGGAAATACGATCCGCAGGCGCGAGTCGGCGCCTGCGGCACCCGGCCCCTCGCCGCGTATACGGGCATCGACTGGTACCGGCAGTTGCAGACGCTGGACTTCCTCGTGCCCTATTCCATCGTGAAGAACCAAGCCGAGGTGCACCGGTCGTTTTCGTCCTGCCCCAAGATCATGGCCTGCGGGCTCATGGAGGGGAGACGCCAAAGCGACTTCCTCTGGAAGGCGGCGCTGAATGATTGCAGCGGGATCATCGCTTCCAAGGTCTCCTACGCGGTACGGCCGGACCTGTCGCTGACCTCGAAAGCTCTTTTCAACAAAAAGATCATGGGCGAACTCACCGGCGGCCTGGGCAAGCTGCTGCTCACGTCGAAGCGCGACCGAGGCAAGATCGGGATCTACTACTCGCCCGCGAGTTGCTTCGCCTCATGGATCACCGAATACCGCTTCGGCCGCACACAGCGGTGGCGCGGCCCTTTCCACCAGTCCCGGGAGGCCTGGCTGAAACTGGTGCAGGACCTGGGCATGCAGGGCCGCTTCGTGCATCCAGAACAGGTGAAGGATGGGTTCCTTGAGCGAGAAGGCATGCAGGCGTTGATCCTCCCCTACACGCTGGCCATGTCCGACGACGAAATCAGAGCCATCGAATCGTTCGTTCGCGACGGCGGCCTCCTGATCGCGGATTACCTGCCGGCCGCGATGGACTGGCACTGCCGGCCGCGAAAAGCGGGCGGGCTGGATGCGCTGTTCGGCGTCCAAAGCCGCGGAATCACGGCCGACTTCGTTGAAGGCAAAGCGGTGCTGGCCCAGGCGCGCCGCCCCGCCCTGAAGAATCGGGAAATCATGTCGGGCCTCAGTTCCGCGGGAGTCCGGGTCACCACAGGGCAGGCTACGGGCACTTTCATTGCCGCCAATCGCGGCAAACGCGCCGGCCAATGGCCGGCCTTGGTAACGAACCGGGTGGGGAAGGGACGCACACTCTATCTGAACTTCCTGTACGACTACCGTTGCGACTACACCGACCCGGCGGCCCAGCCTCTCGATCGAACGCTCCGGTCGCTTCTCAAAGAAACGTTGGCTAAAGTCGGACTCCGTGCGCCGCTCACCATCACCGCTGGCGGAAACGCGCAGTCGTACCTTGAAGTCGTGCCCTACCACCGGGACAAGGCGGATTGCTTCTTCATCCTTCAGGATTATCTCTTCCCTCAAGACCAGGCTGATTATCATCAAGAGCGTGCTCAGGTGACCTTTCCCAAGGAGGGGCACGTCTATGACATGCGTCAGGGAAAGTTCCTTGGCCTGACTCGATCGGTTGGAGTCCAGCTCAGTCCGGGCGATGTGACCGCGCTTTGCCTGCTGCCCTATGAGGTCAAGACCGTGAGAATCAACGGGCCTCGCCGGGCGCGGCCCGGGACAAGGCCGAAGTTTGAGATCGCCGTAACCGCGAGCCAGGGCGCGCCGGGAAACCACGTGATCCGGGCCGAAGTGGTCTCTCCGGGGGGAAAGCGGCTGCCTTGGTATGCGAAGAATCTCGAGGCCCCCGGGGGCAGAGCCGTCTTCGAGGTCCCCCTAGCAGACAACGACAAAGCCGGGACTTGGACCATTACCGCACGGGACGTACTCAGTGGCAGGACCGGCAAGAGGCAACTGCTCGTGTACCGGTGAGGGCCCGGTGTCCGCCTTAGAGGGTGCTTCGAACGACAATAGGCGTTAGGCAAAGGCGGCGACTTTAACGGGGCGTTCTTGTGCACAACTCCGCCGATGCTGTTTGATGCGTTCAATCTCGTGCAGGGTCTCGGCCGTAAGATAGCTCTCCCCACAGTGGAGGCAACAAACCACTGGAACTCCCTCGATGACCAACAAGGTCTCACCTTTGCCGTAACTACGGGTCACGCGACGGACGCGAGCACCTTCTTGGCCGCAGAGATCACATTTCATGACTTTTTTCCTGAGTGTTACTTCATGTACACGGTAATGATTACCAGTTTACCCGTGATACTCAGCTTGCCAACAATGGCGACTGGACTGCCCTCGACCGTCTCGCCTTCGATGAGGTATTTCCATTCCCCTGTGATGCCATCTTTCTGCCGTTCGACGATTTCACCTGTGAGAATGCTATGCTCAACATCCCAGACCGACAAGTTATCGTCCTCCATTTCTTCTTCAGCATGCAAGGTCATCACGTACTGTAGCGCACGGATGTTTTCCCGCATTTGCTTCAGAATGCGGTCATACATTCTACTCTCCCGGCACACCTACGTTCACGATCACATGATACCCAATGGGCTGTTCCGCCGCAATATCGCTCAGGCCATGTCGATTGGCGGATTCCACGCGCGTGCTTCCGGCAGGGCAAGCGTTCTCTCTTGCCCACCTTGGTTTGGTGGCCGGTTTTCTGATAGCATCTCACAGGGTCACGGAGACGGCCCGCTACGCCGCAGCGGCTGAGCATTCGCAAGGGCACCCACGTGGGTTCGGCGAATTGGCGGGCAAGGGATGCCTACCACGCGATTGAGGATCTCCGACGATGAAAACGAATGCATGCGCGCTGCTCTGGCTGGTCAGCATGAGTCTGGCGCCGGCCGTGACGCCGTCATTTGCCGTCAAGAAGGGGCCCTACAAGGGGCGCCGTGTCCGGGCGTCTTCAAACTACAACAAGGACCGCACCCCGGACCGGGCCTTTGACGGCGACCTGAAGACCAATTGGCTTCCCAAAAGGCTGCCGTGCTGGATCGAGATCGACCTGGGCAAGGTGATGACCGTTGGCGAGATCGTGTGGAACGCGGACCGCGGGACTGGTTACCGCACGCGTGTGCCTCACATCTATCGTTTCACAGGCAGCTTGACCGGGGAGTTCCGCAAAGAGCACTTCGTGCTGGCCGGAGCGGAAGGCAATCGGAAGAGCAGCAAGGTGAAGCTCGTGTTCAAGCCGGCGAAGGTCCGCTACGTGCGCATGGAAATCTACACGACCTGGTCTGACAAGACCAAGGATCTGCGGCGCTTTCAGCCCAACGTGGATGAGATCCGAATCCTGCCGCCGCCGTACGGGAAGACGGAAGAGTGACAGGCGGCCGCCGTTTTGCGTAGCAGGTGGGCTGTGTCCAATGCCATTGACTCAAGGAACTTCGTCCACAGGATCGACGATGGATAGGCCAAGGCACACTTCGTGGCCAGCTTTAGCTGGCCTTTATGATTGCCACCAGATTCATCTGGTGGTTAGCATGGCGCTCGATTCGACTCTATGAGGAGCCTGCTTCAGCAGGGCTTCTCCGCCTGGCGTCATTGAATCGAGAAGCCGCGCTAAAGCGCGCTCCGGCCAACGAAGCGAAGGCTTGCTGTCCACCACGTGAACGTGGTGGCAAGGCAGAGAGCCAGCTAAAGCTGGCTGGGTCCGGTGTCCCAGCGGAAGGACCAAGATGGCCACGCGTGACGCGCTACGCCCTAAGTTAATGGCATTGGACACTGCCCACCCCACTACAGATGCTGGCGGCTTCGACAGAGGCGCATTGACATGCGCACTACGAACTCTCCGCCCGCGCTCTCATTTCACGAGGCCCGAACGATGATGACGTCTTTCGCCAGCAAATCAGCCCTGAGGCTGTTTAGTTTCGCCTGGCCCTGCATTGTCGCCGCGGCCTCCGCGCGCGCCGGGGAGATGTATCGCTTCGCGGTCGACCGGGACGGCCTTGCCGGCGCGCCCGCGTGCAAGCTGAATTCGCCGATCGGGCCGCAAGATCGGATTCACGTGAGGGACGGCCATTTCTACACGGTGGGCGAGGACCGCGTCCGCAACACCGACGATGACCGGCGGGTCCGATTCTGGGGGATCAACATCTCTGCGCCGCTGACCTTTCCCCGCACCATGGCGGAGGCCGAGCAACTCGCCGCGCGGCTGGAGAAGCTTGGGATCAACATCGTGCGCCTCCATTCGTTTGACAACGCGAAGGACAAGCCGGACTACATGACGGTCATCGACACCACCCAGCGCTATCCCATCCTGAACGAGACGAACATGAAGTGCCTGGACCGGCTTCTGAAAGCGTTCGCGGAACACGGCATCTATGCGCACTTCGCACTGCACGTGTCGTACACGTTCGACACGCGGGACTACTACGTTGACGAGCAAGGCCGCGAGCACCGTATCCCCGATCCCGCGAAAACGACGAAACGTTACCCCAAGGCGGTTCCCATGCCCAGAGGCAGCGAGCCGCTCCTCATGTTCAACCGGGAGATGATCGAGCTTCAGAAGAGGTTCGCGGCCGCGATCTTGTCGCGCAGGAACCATCTCACCGGCGTTCGATACATGGACGACCCGGTGGTGGCGACGCTGGAATTGAACAACGAAGATTCGCTTGTCGAGATTTTCCACAAGCGGAAGGAGAACTTCCCGCCGCTTTACGCGGAGGAGCTGGATCGATTGTGGCGGGAGTGGCTGCGTGCGAAATATGGGAGCGACAGGGCGTTGGCGAACGCGTGGGAATTCGACCGCACACCGCCAAGCGACCCCGGGCTGGTCAACGGAGGATTCGATGATCCGCCAGGCGCGGCGCCGTCGGGCTGGATCTTGGAGAAGATCGCCGGCTACTGGCCGCCGGGAGGCGCGCGGAAGCGCAAGGTGAATGATTGGGGCGCGTTCCGGGTGAACGAAAAGCGGGAACTGGAGGTCACTGTGTCCAAGACGCCGCCTACGTATTGGTACATCTTCGTCGCACAGCGCGGCATCCGCCTGACCGAGGGCTACGTGTACCGCATTCGCTTCAAAGCCTGGACGGACGCGCCGCGACAAATCCAAGTCGCGTGCCAGGGCGGGCCCAACATGTCGAGGTTCGCGTTCGCCAAGAGACGCGTCGCCATCACGACCGTTCCGAAGGTCTATGAGATCACCTTCACGTCTATGTTCTCCGACGACAATTGGAGGCTGAACTTCCTGCCGCTGACCTCTGGCCATTCGTTCAAGCCTGGAGAGACCGCGGGCAAGTTGTGGTTTGACGACGTGTCCATCACGTGGGTGAAGCCCTACGGCCTGCGGTCTGGCGAGAGTCTCCGGACTTACGTGGCCAGGCCGGTGGCTGGCTCGTCACAAGGCCACCCCAGCCCCGCGCGGCGAAAGGATTATCTGCGTTTTCTGAGCGAAACCGAAAGGACGTACTATCGCGAAATGAAGGCGTACATCCGCGAGGCGATTGGCGCACAGCAGCCCATGACGGGCAGCCAGGCAAACTACGGAGGCCTGCTGGGGCACAAGAACATGGCGGAGCTGATGGACTTTGTGGATCGGCATTGCTACTACGACCACTGCAACTTTCCGCCCGCGCCGAATCAAGCGAAGTGGTCTTACAGAAACGTGCCCATGGTTGAGAACCTCTCGGAATCCGTAGCCGCCGCGATCGCGCAAGCGTGCGCGGACGGCAAGCCCTTCACCATCACCGAGTACGGCCCCAACCCTTTCAACCAGTACATGGTCGAGAGTTACGCGATCGCGCCGGCGTACGCGGCGCTTCAGGACACCGATGCGCTCTTCCTGTTCATCTACTTCAGGGGATACAAGGATTACCGGGGCGAGTTGAACCCGGAGCGGCTCACCGGCGTGCACAACGTGCTCGGCGACACCCGAGCGGAAGTGCTCATGAACCTCGCGGCGACTCTTTTCAGACAAGGGCTTGTGCGTCCCGCACGCAATATGGTCCGCATACCGATTAGCGCAGAGCAGGCCCTGGAGCAGGTCTACAAGGGAAGGAACATTCGGTCGCTGCGCACCTGGCTCGAAGACCCTAAGGCGCTTCGTGACGAACGGGGTGAGCCTTTCGACGTGAGGATGGGGTTGATCTCACGAATCCGGCTCCAACATGCAAATCAAAAGCCAGGCCTCCGCTTCCCCCGTTTGCCGACGCCTGAGAAGGATCCGCAGACCGGAGAGAAGCGAACCGTCTATGTGTCGGACACGGGGGAGTTGAAATGGGTGTGGTACGCGAAGCCGGGGCGCTCCTATTTCACCGTGGACACGGACCGCGCGAAAGTGGTGGTGGGGTATCTGAACAAGGCCATCGAATTGAACGGCGTGAAGATCGTCGGCGCCGGC
>JAJRTI010000616.1 GCA_024278415.1 Planctomycetota bacterium
CGGCTGTTCACGTAGAGCCGCATGGATCGCCGGTCCCATGTGCAGTCGATCTTGTACCACTGGCCCGGCCGCCAGCGGTCGGCCGGGGTGCGGGCGAATACCTTGCGCCGGCCTACTGAGATGTAGAACGTGAGGAGCGTGGGCTGGCAATACTTGTAGATGTAGAAGCTGAAGACGCCCTTGACCTGCGCGCAGAAGAAATGTTGGAACGTGAGTTCCTTGCCCTCCCAATTCACCGGTTTTACCCACAGCGAAACGGTGCCTTGGCGCACGTCGAAGTTGCCCTTCATGTCGTAGTCGAGCCGTTCGCCCTGGGAGAGCTGGAAGCCCGGCCCGGACACGCCCTCCACCCCGCGCAGCTCGAGGCTCTCCTTGAACGTAGTCGACCCCGCGTTCCCTGCCGCGTAGTCCGCGGTCACGTCGCGCTTGTCGAACGACGCGTGGAAGAGCAGCCCCGGCTCCGGCGGCTCGGCCGCGAGGAGGGGCAGGGCGGCTGCGAGGACGATGGCGCTGAGTGGTTGGTGGACGCGAGGCATGGGACACTCCATGTGTGCGGGTTGTGGGCCGTACTGCTCAATGGTGCGAACTTAAGCGTTGGATGGCCTTCGGAAGCCCCAACGGGGCGACAGTGAATAGCCCAAGGCGTGAGCCTTGGGTCACAGGCAACGGTGCCAAAGCCTCGTAGAGGCGACAGAATGCCACGTTCGCACGGTACTGTCGCCCCTTGCGGGGCTCTGTGAACACCACGATCAGCGTTCCCAAGGCTTACGCCTTGGGCTAATGACTGCCGCGCCTACGGCGCTGAAGAGCGCCAAGTCAGCGCCATTGGGCCGTACTGCTCGACGGAGGGGTCTGCCTCAGATGTGCAGCAAGCTGCGCGCTGCAAGCAGCTACCAGTCCCGCGCAGGCGAGCAGTGAGATGAACGCGCCCACGAGGAACGACAGCGGGTGATAGGCGAAACGCACGAGAGTGGGGAGGCCTGCCGGCGCTGGATCGAGCGCCACGGCGCGCAGCATGCCGTGCGCGCGCACCACGGTCGCTCGCCGGCCAGCCACGTACGCCCGCCAACCCGGGTAGTCGGTGTCGCTGAGCACGAGCCGCGAACCGGCCGCAGGCGCATCGACGTCCACGCGCACCGTATGCGCCGCGTCGCGTATCACTTTCGCGGCTCCGAGCCGCTTGCCTTCGCGCTCGACGAACGCGCGGGGAACTGCGGCCGGGTCTTCCCACACGTCGTACTGCTTCGTGCGCAACAGCAGGCGCATGCCCTTCGGCGCCGCGCCCGGCCGATAGAGCAAGTACCGGCCGTTGAGCAGCCGCGTCAGCGGCCCCACCTTGTCGAGGGTCACGGCGAATCGCACTGGCCGCGACGACGCGGCGGCCAACGTGCCCGCAACGTAGTACGGCATGATCGCGTCGAACCCGTCGATGGTGGAGATGCGGTCGGGCATGCCGCGGTTGAGCAGGCCGATCTCCGGCGCGAGCACGCGGCCGGGCGGCTTGTCTTTGAGAAGCGCGGCCGCTTCGCGGGGGAGGTGGCAGCGCCGCGAGTCGAACGTGGTGAGGAATTTCGAGCCGTAGAATACGAGGTCGGCGGCCACGATTGCGAACACCACGGCCAGGCCGAGCGTCGGCTTCCTGTGGGCGAACAGAGCCGCGGCCGCGCCGGCCATGAGCCACAGGCCCGCGAGCAGCACGGATTGGCCGGCTGCGGCGAGCGTGGCTGGCAACTCGTCCAAGCCAGGCAGCCGGGCCATTTCGCCGGGCTGTGCTTCCGCCACGCGTGACCGCAGCAGCTCCGCCCACCACGCGGGCACGCTCGGCCGCGTCGTGAGCCACAGCCCGGCCGCGGCAAGCAACAGACCCAGCACCCCCACGCCGACAAGCGTCGCGGCCAGGCCGCGACGTCGCTCGTGCAACACCGACGCGCCCAGGCTCGCGAGCATGCAGAGCGCGAGCGCCGCGGCAAACGTGAACCAGGCCGCTCCGCGAAACAGGCGCAACGCAGGAACGGCCTTCGCCGCGAGGCCAAACACGGGTGTGTGCGGACCCATGGCCAGGGCCACCGAGAGCAGCGCGAGAGCGACGAGCGCCGCGACGCGGCCGCGCGGCCGATGCCAAAGGCCGGCGATGGCGAGCGCCAGTGTGGCCGCGCCCACATAGCACGTGGCCCCCCAGAAGTAGCCGTAGCCCCAGTAGGGCGACCGCACGCCGCCAAAGAAGTCGGGCGTGAGCAGCGTGAGCAACTGAAGCGGCGCAAGCGGCCCGCGCGTGCTGAGGCTCCCGGCCATGTGCCGGCGCACGGACAGCCCGGCGTATTCGGCCGCGGGCAGGAGTTGCGCCGCGGACAGCGCGGCCGGCAGGAGGAGCATGAGGCCCAGCCCGGCGGCTACGCGCCACGGC
The DNA here is from genome assembly GCA_024278415.1 of Planctomycetota bacterium. Next base: position 2,405 of record JAJRTI010000616.1, read on the forward strand.
CGAACCCGGGCCGTGGCGAAGCACTCCTTCGACCGCAGCAGCAGATACAGCCACGCAAAGCCCTGCGCATACGCGGCGAGCTGCAAGTGGCCGGCCGTGATCTGCATCGCGGCCACAAGCCCTGCCGAGACTGCCCATCGCAGCCGGCCAGTGGCCACGAACCGCTCGACCGCGGCCAGCCCCAGCGGGAACCATGCGAGCACGCAAAGCTGGGGCAAGTGCCCGGCATGGAGACGGTGCACGACCGTGGCGCTGAGCATGTACGCGCATCCGCCGACCGCCGCTCCCACCCACTCTGCGCCAAGCACAAGCGCAAGCACGTACGCCGCGAGCCCGGCCAAGAGCACGTGCAGCACGAAGCTCCAGTTCAGCGCTTGCGCGGTGGGCAAGGCCAAGAAGATTGCGTTGGCGGGATAGAGCAGCGCCGGCTGCGCGGCTGCGAGGAACGGAACACCGCAGAGCACGTACGGGTTCCAGAGCGCGATCTGCCCCTCGCGCATGAGCCCGAAGCCATAGTGCCGCCACGCGTAGAAATGCGCGGCCGTATCGCACGTGGCCGAGCTGATCACGCTCCCGGCCGGCAGCCCGGCGAAGGGGGACATGAACGCGAGCCCAACGCCGACCACGAGAAGCGCGCCCAAGAGCCGGCCCGTTCCAGTGCGCACGGTAAGATCCCTCCGGGTGGGCCTACTCCGTCAGCCCGAGTTGGCGCAACAGCTCCACGACTTCGGCGTGGCCGCCCTGCTTGGCCTCGTGCAACGCGTTGTGGCCGGACTTGTTCTCGGCCTTGGGGTCGGCGCCCGCCTTGATCAGCCGCTTGACGATCTTCGTGTAGCCTTGGCGCGCGGCCATTTGCAGCGCGGTGCGGCCGCTCATGGCCTTGGCGTCGACTTCGGCCCCCTGCTGGATGAGGAACTTGACCATGTCGGGATGGTTGTCGAGTGCGGCTCGGTGCAGTGCCGTCCTGCCGCGGTGGTCGACGCCCTTGAGGTCGCCCTCATGTGCGAGGAGCAGCGCCACCATCTCCACGTGCCCGTCCGACGCGGCTTCGTGCAGCGCGGTCTTGCCGTGCTTGTCCGCCGCGTGCACGTAAGCGCCGCGCTCGATGAGCACCTTGGCGGCTTCCACTTGGTTCTTATGGGCCGCGCGGTGCAGCGGCTGCCGGCCCTCCTTGTCGGCCGCGTTCGCCAGGGTGGGCTTCTTGTCCAGCAGCTTCCGCAAATGGTCCGCGTCGCCTTCCGCGACCGTGTCGAAGACCTCACGAGTCGTGAGGATGCCAAAGTCGGCCAGCAAGCGCGACCAGCCACTCATGGGCAGCTTCTCCACCAAATCCAGCGGCGCAAGCAAACCACGGATACGCGCTCATCCTATGCCAGGTGCGCGCGCATGTCAACTGGAATTGAGGCCGCGCCGGCGGCCGCTGCTACTGCGCTGCCCGCCGCCGGTCCACGGCCCGCCGAATCGCGTCCCGCACCTTATCCACGTCCGCAGGGAGTTCCACCGGCGGGTTGGCGTAGCGGGACTCGATGCCCTCGAACTCGCCCTGGTGATACTTCACCTTGAAGTCCGTGAACTTGAGGCCATGCGCGGTGGACACGACCACGACGCGGTGGTTCTTCTTGATGACCCCGCGGTCGATGAGCTTGATCAAGCCCGCGATTGCGACCCCGGTGTGGGGGCAGTTGAACAGGCCCGTGAGGTCCGCGCGGGCCGACGCGTTGGCCAACTCGTCCTCGGTCGCCTCCTCCACGATGCCGTCGAACCGCAGCATGGTCTTGATCGCGCGGCGGATGCTCACCGGGTTGCCGATCTGGATCGCGCTCGCGAGCGTGGGCTCCGCGAGCATGGCTTCGTGGTTTTGGAAGCCCTTGAGATAGCTCTGGTAGAACGGGGTGGCGTTGTGGGCCTGGACCGCGACGATGCGCGGCAGGCGGGTGATGAGGCCCAGTTCGAGCATCATCATGAACCCGTTGCCGAGAGCGGACACGTTGCCCAAGTTGCCGCAGGGCAGCACGAGCCAGTCCGGCACCTCCCAGTCGAACTGCTGCACGATCTCGATGGCCACGGTCTTCTGGCCCTCGATGCGCAGGGAGTTCATCGAGTTGGCCAGGTAGATGCTCTTGTCCGCGGTGATTTCCTGCACGATCTTCATGCACCCGTCGAAGTCGGTATCCAGGGCAAGTGTGAGCGCACCGTTGGCGATGGGCTGGATGAGTTGCGCGGTGGAGACTTTGTTGCGCGGGAGGATCACGATGGCCTGAATGCCGGCCGCAGCGCAATAGGCCGCGAGCGCGGCGGAGGTGTCGCCGGTGGATGCGCAGGCCACGCCGAGGATGTCTTGGCCCTCGGAGATCATCTGCTTGACCTGCGACACGAGCACGGTCATGCCGAGGTCTTTGAACGAGCCGGTGTGCGAGTTGCCGCATTGCTTGACCCAGAGGTCGGACACGCCGATCTGCCGGCCGAAGCGCTCGGCCCAAAAGAGGTTGCTGCCGCCCTCGAACATGGACACGATGTTGGCCCGCTCGATGTGGGGGTTGACCCACTCTTGCTTGCCCCACACGCCAGAGCCGTGGGGCCATTCGGTGCGCATGTAGCGTTCGTCGAAGAGGCGGATCCACCCGGCCGCGCTACGGTGCTTGAGCGCGGCCACGTCGTGGCGCACCTCGAGCAGTTCGCCGCACTTGTGGCACTGGTACACAACCTCGTTGAGGGGGTACCGCACGTAGCATCCCGCGGCGCATTGGAACCAGGCTCGATAGTCCATGGCTAGGGTCCTGTGGTCTGATGGGTCACTGGCAACGCTCAGCCCGCCTGGCGCGAGTTCGCCCCTGTGCCGAGACATGAACTGGCAACGCGACGATAGCAGAGGCCGCGCATGTAGTCAACTGCCGCCAGCTCCCGGAGTTTCCCCACCGCCTGTAGTGCGTCCGCCGTATGGCGCAATAGTGCGAACTTAAGCGATCTGGTGCCCCGCAGGGGCACTTGAGAATAGCCCAGCACTTCAGTGCTGGGAACGCGGATCGTCAAGTGGCCCGCAGTCCCGTAGGGACGGCTGAATGCTGAGAACGGCCGCAGATGAGCGATTCGGCGATGTTCAGCCGTCCCTACGGGACTGGCAACTTGCCGCAGACGGCGCATTTCCCAGCGCTGAAGCGCTGGGCTATTTTCGGTCGTCCCTACGGGACGCGGGCTTAAGTTCGCGCCATTGCGCCGTACGGCGGATCCGTGCGCTTTCCGCGCCTGTAGTGCTCACATCAGTGAGCCTCTGGCGGCCGGCAGCCTCGTGGGGAGGCTCACTGACGTGAGCACTACAGGCGCAGCCGCGTTGCCATGCGCGGGCGCAGGCGGTAGCATGGTATTGTCGCATACCCGCGCTCGGCGCCAAGACCGTCGCGTCGGATGCAAGCACCCCTTCGGAGCAATCCATGGCCCCTAAGACTCAATCGTTCGCACTCATCCTTTCCGCCCTCATCGCGCAGACCTGCTGGCCGGCCTCGCCCGCGGTCAACGAATCCGGCCGGCGCATACCCGTCGCATACGACGTGGACGTGGTTGTGGTAGGCGGCACAACGGCCGGCGTGGCCGCCGCGGTCGAGGCCGCGAAGGCCGGGGCCAAGGTGTTCCTCGCCGCGCCGCGGCCGTACTTGGGCGAGGACATGTGCGCGACGTACCGCCTGTGGCTCGAACCAGGCGAGGAGCCGAAGTCGGACCTGGCAAAGGCCATGTTCGCCGATCCAGCCGGGGACAAAGGGCTGCCGTTCAAGTACGAGGCCGACCAGCCGTCCATGGACAGGCACAAGGACTCCACGCCGCCCGCGGCCTTGGGCGACGGCCAATGGGACAACGCGTTCAACCAGAGCGTGCAATACAACGCGGACACGAACGTGACGCTCGACCTCGGCAAGCCGCGGAGCTTCAAGGAAGTCCGCTTCATGCTCTTCCAGAGCAACAGCTTCAACATCGCGAACATCACCGTGTCCGTGAGCGATGACAAACAGACGTGGCGGCCGCTGGCGGTCGTGACGAACGACAAGCTCGGCAAGGGCAACTACGTGGAGACGCACTTCCAGCTCGCGGCGAACGCGGGCGCGACCGCGCGCTACGTGAAGTGCTTCTTCAAGAAGGGCCCCACCGCGCAGCGCATGCTGATCGGCGAGATTATCCTTGTGCCGGCTGACGGGGAGGCCAAGCCAGCCACCGGCCTCCGCATGGCCACGCCCATGCAGGTCAAGCGCGCGCTCGACCGAGCGCTGCTCGCCGCGCACGTGCCGTTCCTCTACGCGTGCGGCGCCACGGACGTGCTGCTCGACGCGGCCGGCAAGCCCGCGGGCATCGTCATGGCCAACCGCGCCGGGCGGCAGGCGGTGAAGGCGAAGGTCATCATCGACGCGACGGACCGCGCCTGGGTCGCGCGCATGGCCGGCGCCAAGTTCGCCGCGTACCCGGCCGGGCCGCAGCAATTCAAGCGCATCGTGGTCGGCGGCGAGCCGCGCACCGGCGACGGCATCGAGTCGCGGACCCTCCCGCTGCGCCGTCCCATCGGCGGCAAGCCGCCCATTTCATACGGCACCGGTAGTTGGGCGACCAAGCACAACCTGGCGATGAAGCGGGCGTTCTCCGAGCTGATCGAATACACGCTCACGATCCCCATGAAGGACGGCTCCTGGCCGTCCTTCGCGAAAGCTGAGCAGATCGCGCGCGACCGCACGTTCCATCCCGGGCAGGTGGACGCGTCGGAGGTGCTGTTCCAGATACCGCCCGATCCCATGCACGCGCGCCGGAGCCTGCGCGGGCAATGGCCGGGCGCGGCTGCCGCGGACCTGGATTGGTTTCGGCCGGCGGGCGTGGACCGGGTTTGGGTGCTCGGGCCGTGCGCGGCCGTGCCGCGGGCCGCGGCCGCGAAGCTGCTGCGGCCGCTCGAATACATGGCGCTGGGCCGGCGCATCGGCCAAGCCGCGGCCGCGATGGCGAAGGCCGCGCCCGCGCCGGCCGGTGTCCGACTCGCAGGCAAGCCCGTCGCCGCACCGGCCGCGCAGGGCGACACGCGCGAGTTCCTCAACGGGCTGCGTCCGTCGCAGCCGGTTCGGGCCGGCATCGCCGCGGCGGCCAAGGCGCTGCCGGTGGTCGGCGAGTACGACGTGGTCGTGATCGGCGCCGGCACGGCCGGCGCGCCGGCCGGCATCGGAGCCGCGCAGTCCGGCGCGAAGACGCTCGTGGTCGAGTACCTCCACGGCCTCGGCGGCGTGAGCACGACCGGCCTGATCGGCATCTATTGCGCCGGGTACCGCAAGGGCTTCACCGCGACGACCGAGGCCGGCATCAAGAAGCTTGGCGCGCCGTGCTACGTGGTGGGCAAGATGGAGTATTGGCGCCGCGAGCTGCGCCGGGCAGGGGCCGACATCTGGTTCGGCGCGCTTGGCGCGGGCGCGTTTGTGGATGGTGGCAAGGTGAAGGGCGCGATCGTCGTCACGCCACAGGGCCGCGGCGTGGTGCTCGCCAAGGTGGTCATCGACGGCACCGGCGCGGCGGACGTCGCGGCCGCGGCCGGCGCCAAGTGCATGGTCACGACCGACACGCAGATGGCCATGCAGGGCACGGGCCTGCCGCGCTGGGAGACCGGCGCGACGTACATCAACACCGACTGGACCTACGTGGACGAGTCGGACATGATCTACGTGTGGAGCGCGTTCGTCGTGGCGAAGGAGAGGAACAAGACCGCGTACGATCTGGGCCAGCTCATCGACACGCGCGAACGCCGGCGCATCGTGGGCGACTACATTCTCACGCCGCTCGACATCGTGAACCGGCGCACGTTACCCGACACGATCGGCATCTCCCAAGGCGGCCGGCTCGACAAGCACGGCTTCACGGTCCACCCCTATTACATGATCAACAACTGGCGCGGCGGCCTCACGTACACGCCGTATCGCTGCTTGCTGCCCAAGGGCTTCGACGGCATCCTCGTGGTCGGCCTTGGCCTGAGCGCGCACTGCGACGCGATCCCGTCGATTCGCATGCAGCCGTGCATGCAGAATCTCGGCTATGCCGCGGGCTTGGCCGCGGCCGCGGCCGCGAAGCTCGATGGCCGCACGCGCGACATCGATCTCAAGGCAGTGCAGCGCAAGCTCGTCGCGGCGAAATGCCTGACCCCGGAGGTGCTATCGCAGAAGGACTCGTTCCCCATCCCGGAGGCGAAGGTGCGCGCGGCCGTGTTCAAGCTGGCGCGCAAGGACTACTCGGGCCTCGGCGTGTTGCTCGCGCGGCCGGACCTGTCCGTGCCCATGATGCGCGCCGCGCTCCAACACGCCGCGCCCGCGGCCGGCAAGCTGCGCTGCGCGCACGTGCTGGGCATGATGGGCGACGCGTCCGGCGTGGAGCAACTCGTGGCCGCGGTCGATGGGTTCAAGCAACTCGACAAGGAACGCATCAGCCAGTACTTCCCCTGGGCCACGTGGCTGGACAGCTACATGATCGCGCTGGGCCGCACCAAGGATCCGCGTGCACTGCGACCGCTCATGGAGAAGGCGGAGATGCTCGCGCGGCCCGGCAGCCATTACTGGTCGCACTATCGCGCGATCGCGCTCGCCCTCGAAGCGCTGGGGGACAGACGCGCCGCGGAGCCTTTGGCCCGTATGCTGGAGAACCTGGGCGGGGCCAAGGCGGTCGTGACGGAGCTGACGGATAAGACCATGCGCAAACGCAACCGCGGAGGCATCACGCAGCTTCTGCTCGCGCGCGTGCTGTACCGGCTCGGCGACCACAAGGGCCTCGGCAAGTCGGTGCTCCAGGCGTATGCGAAGGACTTGCGGGGCCACTATGCGCGGCACGCGCAGGCGGTGCTGGCGAAAGGGAGCCGTTAGCGTCCACGGCTGTGACATCCGGCGCAGCGCGGTGATGGTCGGTCCTTGCGTTTTTGGGCAGCAAGTATTACAACGTTGGTCACCAGACGCGGCGCTCTTCGTGGTTGCCCACGCGGCACGACGTCCAGGCAAGGAGGCCCTTCAGTGGCGAAGCCCGGCGGCGACAAAAACGGCCGATCGCAACTCCTCGAGAAGATCGAGCAAGCCCAGCAGCGCGGGCTGCCGGCTGAGGAGGACGAGTGTGTCGTGCTTTTCGTGGACATTGTGGGCTACTCCAAGTATGCGAGCAAGCACACGGACGAGCAGGCGCTGGAGATGGTGCGCCGGTTCGAAGGCGCGGCGCGGGATCTGATCGCGGAGAGCGGAGGCCGGGTGGTCATGACCGCGGGCGACGCGATCATGGCCTGCTGGCAGTCGAAAGAGGCGCTGTCCAAGGCCGTGCACCAGGCCATGGCCATGATGGA
>JAJRTI010000035.1 GCA_024278415.1 Planctomycetota bacterium
GGATCGCGTCCAAGACTTGCTCGATCTCGGCATCGGTGCGCAAGCCCCGGCCACTGATCACGATGCCCAGCGAGTGGGAGCCAACCGCCGCGGCTTGGTCCGCCGCCCGTTCAATCTCCGAAGTCTCGACCAAAGGGAACACCTTCACATCCGCACCGTAGTGCGCGGACTGCGAACAGAACCGGCAGTCCTCGCTGCACTCGCCTTGCTTCGCGCTGATGATCGAGCATGACAGAACACGGTCGCCCTTGAAGCGGCGTCGGATTCTGTTCGCCCAGTAGAGCAGATCGTCGTACGCGTCGCCTTCAGCCGCGAGGAGCCTAAGCAACTCGTCTCGCGTCAGCGGCTGGCATGCAAGGGCCTTTTGGGCCAAGTCATGGAACTGGGGAGTCATCAGTAGAGCTGGACCTCCTGTGTGATGTCCGCGAATGCCTGGAGGGCGCGATCCCATCGAGCCGCGATCCGTGCGACGGGAACTCCGCGCCGCGCATCACGCACGGCTTGGGCGTCGCCGAAGAGAATACGTGTGCGGCCGAGTTCGTGCCGCTTGCCGAAAAGCTGGTGCAGCACTTGCGCGATCGTGAGCGCGGTGAGGCCGGGCCTGAAGCGCGTGCGATGGCCCAGCATGATGTAGACGCCGCCGCAGCGCAGGCCTTCGTACTTGCTCGATGCCGGCTGGAACCAGATTGGCGTGAAGGACAGACCTGGCAGCCCGCGTTCGTTGAGCGCCTGGGCGAAGCCGACCGCGTCGATCCACGGCGCGCCCATGACCTCAAATGGGGTGTCCGTGCCCCGGCCCACTGAAACGTTGGAGAATTCCAGAGCACCGATCGCCGGGTAGAGAATCGCTTGCTTGAGGTTGCGCATGTTCGGCGACGGGTTGGCCCAGGGCAGACCGGTCTCGTCAAAGAACATGCCCCGCTGCCAACGGGACATTTTGGCGACGCGAAGGTCGCAGCCAATGCGCAGTGTCAGGTTCGCGAACGTGGCCAGTTCGCCGATGGTGAGACCGTGGCGCATGGGGATCGGAAGATGCGCGACCAGAGAAGACTTGATCCCACGCTTCAGCACAGGCCCGCAGGTATCGATGCCGTTGATGGGATTCGGCCGATCGAGAACGATGAATCGAATGCCGGCCCGCGCAGCCGCTCGCATGCAGAGGCACAAGGTCGCCGCGTACGTGTAGAAACGCGTACCAATGTCCTGAATGTCGAAGACGAGCGTGTCGATGCCGTCGAGCATCGCCGGTGTGGGCGCGCGATGTTCGCCGTACAGGCTGTGGATGGGAAGGCCGCAGGCCGCGTGCTGGCTTGAAGGCACGTGTTCGTCGAGCTTGCCCTCGAAGCCATGCTCGGGCGAGAAGATCGCCGCGACCGTCAGGCCCTCACGGGCCAGCAAGTGATCGAGCAAATGCCGGCCATCGCGGTCGATGGCGGTGTGGTTGGCGACAAGGCCAACCCGCGAGCCGCGCAGCATGGAGCAATCATCTTGCACGAGCCGATCCAGTCCGGTTTCCACGCCCGTTGACGGAACGGCAGGTGCCGCTTGCGCCATGGCCGCGGCAATGCTGGCGACCTGGGCCCGAACAGGCTTCGCGTCGCCACCGTCATCGGGGTGAACGCGATTGGACAGGATGATGACAGACGTCCGTGCTGCTGGATCGAGCCAGATCGATGTCCCGGTGAAGCCGCTGTGGCCAACAGACCCAAACGGAAAGACGTGGCCCCGGACGCTGGAGTAGGGGGAGTCGACGTCCCAGCCCAGGCCGCGCACGTTGCCATCCGGTAGCCTGCGCGGGCGAAGGAATTCGCGCACTGTCTGAGCGCGGAGGAACAGGCCATGTGGTGTCCAGCCCTCGGCGAGGATCATGTCGGCCAAGCGCCGCAAGTCGCTCACGGTTGAGAAAAGCCCGGCATGGCCCGCAGCTCCGCCGAGCACAAACGCGTTCTCGTCGTGCACCTCCCCGCGCAGCAACTTGCCGCGGCGCCGCGCGGTGGGCGCGCATCGCGAGCGGAGCGTTTTTGCGGGATTGAAGCACGTGTCCGTCATGCCCAACGGACCGAAGACCTCGGCCATACAGAACGCATCGAAGGGAACACCGGCGACGGCCTCGACAATCTTGGCCAAGAGGATGGCTCCGAGGTCACTGTAGACGAACTTGGAGCCAGGCGCGTGTGGCAAGCGCCTCGCGGCGATGTCCGCCACCACATCTTCCGCGTTGGTGAAGCCGCGGCGCAGGTAGTTGTCGTAAGCGGGCAGGCCGGAGGTGTGCGTAAGCAGGTGGGTCACGGTGATGTCGCGCTTGCGGCCCCTGCGCAAGCCGGGGAGAAAGCGGCTCGCGCGGATGCCCATCGCCAAGTCGCCGCGATCCACGAGCCGAGCGATGGCCAGGCTCGTGGCCGCGACCTTCGTGACTGAGGCCAAGTCGAACACGGTGGAGACCGTCATGCGCTCCCGCTTGCCCACGACCTTGCGGAAGCCGTATGCCTTGCGCACGAGCGTGCGCCCGCGGTGCGCGATGTCCACGACCGCGCCGGGGATCTCGCCACGGTCAATCGCGGCCCTCACGGCATGGTCGAGACGCGATCTCAGTTCTTGGTGCATCTTGAGCAAGTGGGTAATTGGCAATGCGGGCGTTGTTCATATGGCAACAGGGCAGTTCCCGCCGTCCGGTGGACGTGTCGCTTTGCCCGCCGGTGTGGCCGCAGCAACGGGCGATAAATCGCCCTACTACCAGCCAACTGCGCCTTGCCGCACACGCCGAACAAGGCGGTCTCGTCGATGGCCTATGGGAAAACTCCAAGCCTGGCATATTGACAACCGGCTGCCAATTTGGCATGATGCTGGCCTCGATCGATGTCTAATTGGCAGCGTTTCATGGGGCACTGGGACCATGCCTGGATCGCCTATCGCTGTAAGGTGCAAATTGACAGACAGTTGCGACATGCCACTTTGCTTCGTTCCCGGTCAGCGTACCGTGGAATTGCTGGCACTGGCCTTGCTGATGGCCGCCGAGGAGACGAGTGATGGATGAACAGAGGATAGCAGTTCACATCCTTTGCAACAACCCAGAAGTCTGCAAGCGAATCGCCGGGTATGCAGAGCGATGTGGCTGCGCGGCGCAGTCGGTAGCGGAAACGCTTGACGCGCTCGACAGCATCGAAGACGGGTTCGGCATCCTCGTGTCCTACTTCGATCACATCGAGCCCGTGCACCTTCGCTTCATGGAACGTGTGAAGCAGCGATGCCCGAAGCTGAGCCTCGTGGTCGTTGGCGAAGAAGACACCGCGGCCGCGGCCGTCGATGCGATGCGCTCGGGTGCGGACTACTATGTGGCGGCGAGTGCGATGGACGTTCGGCTGTTCGACGCGTTGGACAATCTGGCGCAGTTCGTCCGTGCGGAGCAGGTGGCCGCGGCTGAGGAAAAGGCGCCGCGCCGGGAGCACGAGTGGGATACGTCGTTGGCTGGCTTGCGCGACATGCTCAAGGATCTCATGGCCTTGTCGCACAACGCCATGGCGACGATCGAGCATGCGCCTCCCCTTGCCTCCGCGAGACGCGCCGGAGTGTGGTTCGCGCAGACGGGCATGTCCATGCGCGACCTGGAACGCCGCGCCATCGAGGAGGCGCTTCGCGAGTGCGACCGCAACCGCACGCGCGCGGCAGACATGCTTCAGATTAGCATTCGGACGCTACACAGAAAGATCCGCGAATACAACTTAGCCTAGCCGCACTGCATGTTTCTTGTTCCTTACCGCGACGATGGGCCCGCTCGTGCGTTCCCACTTGTGACGATCGGGATCATCCTGCTCAACGCGGTGGTATTCATGCTCGAACTGCGTTTGGACGAATCGCAGTTGACCGAGTTTGTTCGTGATTACGGGCTGGTTCCGTCCTCCTTCGCAGGCTTCAGCAGCCTGATGGACTTGAAGGACGCGGCCCGATCGTTGATCACGTTTATGTTCCTTCACGGGAGCCTGACGCACTTCGTTGGCAACATGTGGTTCCTGTGGCTGTTTGGCGACAATGTCGAGTCGCGCCTTGGACGGCGCCGCTTTCTGTTGCTCTACCTCATGAGCGGTGCGATCGGCGGGATTGCGCACGTGGCTCTGAACTGGCGTTCGCCAGCGCCTTGCGTGGGCGCGAGCAGCGCGGTGGCAGGCGTGATGGGCGCCTACCTGATGCTGTTCCCGCGCGCGAAGGTTCGGACACTGTTTCTGCTGGTGATTGTGCCGCTATTCTTTGCTGTGCCTGCATGGGCATTCATCCTGGTGTGGTTTGCCGTGCAGGTGCACAGCGGGCTTGGCCAGGTGGCCATGACGAGCAACATCGCTTTCTGGGCGCACGTGGGCGGATTCATCGCCGGCGTGTGGCTCCAAGGCGAACTGAAGCCGCCGCGACGGCCAAGGGAGCGTTATGTTTCTGGCTTTTAGGTCTTGAGGTCCTATCATGATGCGTTTTGACAAATTCACCGCAAAGGCCCAAGAAGCGATCTCGCGCGCGCAGGAGGTCGCACAGCAGCGCGAGCACCAACAGATCACGCCCGAGCACATGCTCTTCGCGCTGCTCGACCAAGCGGAAGGCATCGTGCCAAGCATCGTGCGCAAAGTGGGCGCGGAGCCCAGCGCAGTCATGGCGGACGTGGATCAGGAGCTGGGCAAACTGCCCAAGGTCAGCAGCGGGCTCAGCGAGATGTACTTCGGTGCGGAGACGCGCGAGGCCTTGGACGCGGGGTGGAACGAGGCGCAAGCGCTCAAGGACGAGTACGTGAGCACCGAGCACGTGCTGCTGGGGTTGCTTGCCAAGGGGCGCTCCCCGGCCGCGCAGATCCTGGCCAGGCATGGCATCACGCGGGATAGCGTGCTCAACGCGCTGGTCAGCATTCGAGGCAGCCAGCGCGTGACCGACGCGAACCCGGAGGGCAAGTACGAGGCGCTGACGCGCTACGCCCGGGACCTGACCGAGATGGCGAGGAAAGGCAAACTCGATCCGGTCATTGGCCGGGACGAGGAGATCCGGCGCGTCATGCAAGTGCTGTCGCGGCGCACGAAGAACAACCCGGTGCTCATCGGCGAACCCGGCGTGGGCAAGACCGCGATCGCCGAGGGCCTCGCACAGCGCATCACCGCTGGCGACGTGCCCGACACGCTGAGAGACAAGACCCTCGTCGCGCTCGACATGGGCGCGCTCATCGCTGGCGCGAAGTACCGGGGCGAGTTCGAGGACCGGCTCAAGGCGGTCGTGCGGGAGATCGTCGAGTCCGATGGCGGGATCATCCTCTTCATCGACGAGCTGCATACCGTGGTGGGTGCGGGAGCGTCGGAAGGATCGGTCGACGCCTCCAACTTGCTCAAGCCCGCGCTGGCCCGCGGAGAGTTGCGCTGCATCGGAGCCACCACGCTCAACGAGTATCGCAAGTACATCGAGAAGGACGCGGCGCTCGAACGCCGGTTCCAGCCTGTCCTGGTGCGCGAGCCGGGTGTCGAGGATACGATCGCGATCCTTCGCGGGCTGAAGGAGCGCTATGAGATTCACCATGGCGTGGACATCGAAGATCCGGCGCTCGTGGCCGCGGCGGTGCTGTCCCATCGGTACATCACGGACCGGTTCCTGCCAGACAAGGCCATCGACCTTGTGGACGAGTGCGCGTCGAAGTTGCGCATCGAGATCGACAGCATGCCCACGGAGATCGACGAAGTCGAGCGCCGTATCATGCAGTTGCAAATCGAGGAGCAGGCGCTGAAGAAGGAGAAAGACAAGGCGAGCCGAGAGCGTCTCCAAGGGCTACAGAAGGAGATCGCCGAGTTGCAGGCGCGGTCGAATGAGATGAAAGCCCATTGGCAGAACGAAAAGGCGGCCATCGATCGCCTGAACCAAATCAAGGAGGAAATCGAGCAGACCAAGATGGAAGAGGAGCAAGCCCAACGCACCGGCGACTTGGCGCGAGCAGCCGAGTTGAAGTACGGCAAGCTCAACGACCTCGAACGCCAGCTTGAAGAACAGACCGAACGACTCAACGAGGCGCAACGCGAGAAGGTGATGCTCCGGCAGGCCGTGGGTGAGCAGGACATCGCGGAGGTGGTGTCCAAATGGACCGGCATCCCCGTGTCGCGTATGCTGGAGGGCGAGGTGGAGAAGCTGCTCAGAATGGAGGAGTGTCTGCGTAAGCGCGTGGTCGGGCAGGAGCAGGCCGTCGAGATCGTGTCGAACTCTATCCGCCGCGCGCGCTCTGGCATTCAGGACCCCGATCGGCCGATCGGGAGCTTCCTCTTCCTTGGGCCCACTGGCGTAGGCAAGACGGAACTCGCCCGAGCCCTGGCCGACTTCCTGTTCGACGACGAACGGGCAATGGTGCGCATCGACATGAGCGAGTACATGGAAAAGCACACGGTGGCCCGGCTCATCGGCGCCCCCCCTGGGTACGTGGGCTATGACGAAGGAGGACAGCTCACTGAGGCGGTGCGCCGGCGTCCTTATTCCGTGTTGCTCTTCGATGAGATCGAGAAGGCCCATTCGGACGTGTTCAACGTCCTGCTTCAATTGCTCGACGATGGGCGTCTCACCGACGGCCAAGGCCGCACGGTCGACTTCCGCAACGTGGTGGTCATCATGACGTCCAACCTGGGCAGCCAGCTCATGCAAGAGTCGCCCACGCTCGAGCCTGCCGACGTGAGCGAGCAGGTGATGGACATCGTGCGCCACCACTTCCGGCCCGAGTTTCTCAACCGGCTGGACGAGATCATCATGTTCAACCGCCTGGGCACGGAGCAGATCAAGGACATCGTGGAGATCCAGCTCCATCGGCTCGCGAGCCGGTTGGCTGACAAGCGGATCAGTCTTGTGCTCACGGACGCGGCCAAGGAGCATTTGGCGAAAGCCGGCTTTGATCCCGCGTACGGCGCTCGGCCGCTGAAGCGAGCGATCCAGTCTGAGATTCTCAACCCGTTGGCTACGAAGATCCTGGATGGGAGCATTCCGGAGGAGTCGTCCGTGGTGGCGGATGTGGACCACGGCGCGATTTGCTTCGAAGTTAAGAACTAACCTGGCGAACTCTGCGAGTCTGACGAAGATCACCCATGCCTAATCCTGACTACTACGAAATCCTCGGGGTGAAACCCAACGCCCCGGACAAGGAGATCAAGTCCGCGTTTCGAAAGCTTGCCAAGCAGTACCACCCGGACACCCACCCTGGCGACAAGACGGCCGAGGAAAAGTTCAAGGAGATCAGCCAGGCGTACGAAGCGCTCAGCGACCCCAAGAAACGCAAACAGTATGACCAGATGCGAGAGGCCGCCGAGCACGGCTTCGGTTTTGGCGGAGGCTTCGAGGGCTTTGAGGGATTCGGCCAGAAGGGCGGGGGACAGGATGCGTTTGGCTTGGGGGGGCTGGGCGAGATGTTCAGTTCGCTCTTTGGAGGGGCTGGGCCGCGTACGGGCCAACGCACGCGGGCGCGGCAAGGCGAGGACGCGGTCTTCGAGGTTGAGGTGCCCTTTGAGGAGGCCATGCGCGGCGGGCACCGGATGGTGGCCGTGCCCCTGCACCGCGCCTGCAAGACTTGTGGCGGCTCGGGGGCCGCGCCTGGATCGACGCCGCAGACGTGCCTCCAGTGCGGGGGCACAGGCAAGGTCACGCTCTCGCAAGGCGCGTTCGGCGTGAGCCGGCCGTGCTCGCAGTGCTACGGCCGTGGGCAGATTGTGGCGAACCCATGCCGCTCGTGCCACGGATCGGGCCAGCGCACGATCCAAAAGAAGATCAGGATCACCGTGCCCAAGGGCGCAGAAGACGGCGCCAAGCTTCGCATGCCCGGCATGGGCCACGCTGGCGCCAACGGAGGGCCCAATGGCGACCTCACGCTTGTGTTGCGCGTCGCGAGCGACCCGACGTTTACGCGCAAGGGCGACGACGTGTACTGCGACGTGACCATCAACCTGGCTCAAGCTGTGCTGGGAGGGACCATCACTGTGCCGACCGTGCTTGGCTCCGCACAGATGACCGTGCCGCCGGGCGTGACGCCTGGGAGCAAGCTCCGCCTCAGGGGCCAAGGCGCGCCGACGAAGCACGGCGGCAGGGGGGATCAGTACGTCACAATCCGGGTGGCCATCCCCAAGAACCTAACCGCGGAGCAGCGCAAGGCGTTCGAGGCGTTCGCGGCCGCCGCGAAGCTGGAACACTGAGCGCGCGAGTCAGCCCTCCTGGAACTCCTCGATGCGCACGTCGCACTTGCGCAGGAGACGGTACAGGCTCCCGCGTTCGAGCCCGGCGTGTTGCGCGGCTTGCACCACATTCCCCTGGAACTTGATCAGCAATGCGCGCAGATACTGTGCCGTGCTGTCCCTATTCATACGCTCCACGGCCTCTCGGTAGGGCATGTCGAGCAGGTGCGAACCGATGCTCGCGCCGCTGGCGGGGGGGGGGCCGCCGTCCAAGCCCAACGTCTTGCTGATGGGGTAAGAGTTGAGCACATCCGCGGTGAGGACGTTGCCTTCCGCCATGAGCACGGCTACAGCGATCGTGTTCTCAAGCTCCCGGACGTTGCCAGGCCAGTCGTGGGCTTGGAGGAGTTGAATCGCGTCAGGGTCCACGTCGAGCGGCTCCTTGCCCTCGCGCTTGGAGTGCTTGGCGATGAAATGCTCCGTCAGGGCCGGCACGTCCTCGATACGCTCGCGCAAAGGCGGGATGGGAATGATGAAGACGTTGAGCCGGTAGAAGAGGTCTTCCCTGAAGCGGCCCTCTTCGACAGCTTGCCGCAGGTCGATGTTCGTCG
This sequence comes from Planctomycetota bacterium, assembly GCA_024278415.1. Next base: position 8,765 of record JAJRTI010000035.1, read on the forward strand.
CGGCCACGAACCGCGCGTCGATGGGCTTGTCACGCACCGCGCCTACAGGGCGAATCTCGCGTTCCTGGATGGCGCGGTTGAGCTTGACCTGCACCTCCAGGGGCAGTTCGCTAATCTCATCGAGGAAGGCGGTGCCGGATTTGGCCTCTTCAAGAAGGCCCACTTTGATGGCGTCTGCTCCAGAGAATGCCCCTTTCACGTGCCCGAAGAGTTCGGACTCCATCAGATCCTTGGGCATGGCTCCACAGTTGATGGGCACAAACCGCATGGCCTTGCGCTTGCTCGTGTAGTGGATGGCCCGCGCAAAGAGTTCCTTGCCGGTGCCGCTTTCGCCGGTAATGAGCACCGTCGCTTCGCTGTCCGCCGCCTTGGCGACGAGATCCAGGCAGAAGCGGATGGCTCGGCTCTCGCCGATGATCGCGTCTGGCCCCTGCGCGCGTTCGACCTCGCTTTGCAGCTCCGATGCCCTGTCTTGCAGAGCCTTGTGGTCGAGCGCGCGGTCGATGGTGATGGCGATCTGGTCAGGGTCGAAGGGTTTGGTAATGTAGTCGTACGCGCCGCGGCGCATAGCCTCCACCGCCTGGCTGACTTCGCCATACGCGGTCATAAGGATCACGATTGTTTTCGGATTGATCCGCTTGCACTCGTCGAGGAGTTCCATACCGGAGATGCCTGGCATGCGGATGTCCGTGACGACCAAGTCGAACGGCTCAGCCTTCAGCAGGTCGAGCCCCGCCCGGCCATCGGACGCCGTGGAAATGTCATAACGGTCGCCGAGGATGCGGCAGAACAGCTTCAGCATGTTCTCTTTGTCGTCAACGACCAGGATACGGCCACTTGGCATGGTTGCGTCTCAAGGGGAGAGGGCGTGGGAGTTATTGGCTGTCTGGCAGGCCGCCAGTGCGCCCGGCCTGCTGAGGAATGCGAATGACGAATCGGGTGCCCGCGCCGGGTTCGCTATGCACGGTCAGGGTGCCGGTATAAGCGGTGATGATGCCGTGGCAGATTGCAAGCCCCAAGCCAGTGCCTTTTGGCTTGCTCGTGAAGAAAGGCTCGAAGAGCCGGTCCATGCTTTCGGGGTCGATGCCCTCGCCGGTGTCGGCGAACTGGATGACCACGTGCGGCGGGTCCGAGCGGGAGACGTCGCATTGCACTGTCAAGACTCCGCCTTCGGGCATCGCGTCAAACGCGTTTTGGGTGATGTTCATCGCTATCTGCCGGAGCCGAGCCTCGTCCACGTCGAGCGGGATAGGGTCGTGCTTGGCCTCGAAGACCGTCTTGATGGATGCGTCGTCGCGCTGGAGGCTCACCCGCGTAATCACGTCACGCAAGACGGGGACGATGTTGGCGACATGGCCGGACGTGTCGATGGGCCGGGCGATGGTCAGAAGCCCTTCGACGATCTTCTTGCACTGGAGAGCCTCCTCCTCGATGGTCTGGACGTCGCTAAGTAGGCCCGGATCTTTGCAGGTGGAAGCCATGACCCTTGTGTAGCCGAGGATAACGCCAATCGGGTTGTTGATCTCGTGGGCCACGCCGGAAGCGATGCGTCCGATGGCCGCGAGCTTGCCGGCTTGCACGAGTTCCTGCTGATGCTCGCGCAGGCGCCGGGTCATGTCGTTGAAGCTTTGGGCGAGCAACCCGAACTCATCGGAACGGGTGACCGCGACGGGCTGAGACAGATCCCCGGCCGACACGCGGCGGGTGCCCTCCATGAGTTGGTTGATAGGCCGAATGATGGACATGCCGAGCAGCCAGGCCGTGAGGAGCGCGACGACGGCCGCCGCGACCATGAAGTAGCCCGTTTGATTCCGGACCTCTTGTGTGGTCTCGAGTTGCACGCGGGCCGCATCATAGATCAAGCCCTGGAAACTGCGGCTCAAACGGGTGTTAATTTCCTCGATGGTCTGGAGCAGTTCAACGGAGCGTTTGTGTGCGGTCTTGACGCGGTCGTAGTCGCCGTTCATGGCCGCGGGCACGAGCCGGCCGAGGAAGAGGTCTTCATACTCCTGGAGCGACGAGCGCAGCGCGTCGAGCCAACGCCTCTCGTCCTCGGTCTCAATGTGTGCGGAAAGCGTGCTGATGTACTCGTCCTCGATCTCTCGCATGGTCTCGTTGAAACGATCGATTTGCTCGAAGTCGTCGGCCATCCAGAGGGTCGTCTGGGCCACGAAGAGCTTGTAGGCCGCGCCGAGCATCTTGAGCCCAGCCTCCAGAGGCGCTTGGAGGGCTTGGACGCGGTTGGTTGCCTCATCGAGCCGCTGGAAGCTGCGCAGGCTCAGGGCCGCCAGGACCCCGAACATGAGCATAATCACAGACGACGAGAGGACCAAGCGCGCGCCGGTGCGTGCGCGGAATCGGAATCGGCTGGAAGACATCGCAGGGCCGGGAGCGTGTGAGCCGGGGCAGGGGATAGCCAATGCAGTTGAGACCGCGCATTATACTGCGGCGGCCTGGGCATTGCACGCGGGCGAGCTACTCGCTCTTGCAGCAACGGAACCCCAAGAATTCGCTTCGCACCCCTGGCAGCACGCGACGCCGGCCGAACACCTTGCTGCTTGCGACCCGGTAGTCCCATGCCCCGCCCTTGACGACCTGGTAGCGGGGGCTGTCGTCGCCCTCAGTCGGTGAGCCGAACGTGCTCGAGGTCCATTCTGTGACGTTGCCCGCCATGTCGTAGCACCCGGCGGGGCTCAAGTCCTCGGGGTGTTGGCCCACTGGCGCCGGCCCCGTGCCAGACACATTGCACTTGGTGCGATCGAAGTCGTTGCCCCAAGGGTAGGTGCGGCCGTCCGTGCCGCGAGCTGCCCGCTCCCATTCCTCCTCTGTCGGCAGGCGCTTCCCAGCCCACTTGGCATACGCGGAGGCCTCCTCGAACGTGACGTTGACCACCGGGAATTTGGCTTTGTCGGGCGTGAACCAAGCGTCGCCGGCCACATCCGAGCCCTCTGGGAGCGGCGGGGCTGCGCCTGTTGCCTTGCAGTAGGCGTCATACTGCTCGTTGGTCACTTCAAACATGTCCATGTAGAATCCGTCTAAACGGACGCTGTGGAGCGTGCCATGATCCTTGCTGCCCATGAGGAAGGTGCCCGCAGGGACGAAGACCATGCCGGTGTGATGAGGCCGAATGATCTTGGGCATACGCGGTAGGGGGGGGCGAACGGCGTCGTCATGCCGGCAGCCGATGCAGGCCGTGAGCACAAGCCCGGCCAGGCTATAGCGCATGCAAGTGATCTGTAGGGGGGGGATCATTGCTTCTCGGGGGCAGGTTCGCCCTGTGTTTTAGCATCGTGAAGGATCCTGGCCGCATGCGACTCGGGGACGAGCACAACCGTGCCATCGGCGTAGAGCACATAGCGGCCAAGACTTGCATGCTTGAGTTGGTGGTTCAGCGCGTGGTGATCCATCAGCAGCACCGTGCGCGGAGCCTGCGAGGATGCGGAGGCGCCAAAGTACTTGTAGCTCGTGGCGTAGCCGTTTGGCAACATGACAGGATCGCGCGCACTGGGGCAGCGTAGGCACTCAGCGGACTTGAGGTAGCGCGGGTAGAGGGCGCCAAGGGTGCCCGGGTAGTGGCCATTGTGATCGATGCTGTACCGGTTCAGCGCTCGATAGATGGTGCGCATGTTCTGCTGGCACACTTGGCCCGCTTTGTACTGGACGAAACGGTCGACCATCGGCTGCCAGACCTTGGTGTACCCGTGGACGCTGCACACGGCCAGGGCGACGAGCAGCGCGGCGAGCGTTGGCTTCGTGCCCATCAGATCCCCGCGAAGCTTGATCTCGATGAGCGCCGCAATGGCAAACGCAAGCGCGAGCACGGCGAACAACCAGTGCACGCTCAGCAAGAGGCACGCAAGTGAGGCGTAAGTGTATTTGCTCCACTGGCCCTGGTCGTAGACAATCTCGATATCCGCCTGGCGCTTGTGGGGCGTCATCGCGACTTCGCCGTGCGCCGCGAGTGCGCGGTCCGCCTCGGTGATGGTGTCCGTGTAGCGGATCTGAGTGATGCCGATGCGGAAGACATCCCCGTGTTCAAGCGGCTTCTCTCGCACGAAGTGGTCGTCGAGAATGGTGCCGTTGCGGCTCTTCAAATCGCGCAAGAGAATCTTGCGGCCCTTCTTGACAACTGCGGCATGCTCCCGCGAAACCTTGTCGTCGTCTACCTGCACATCGCACGCCTCGCCCCTGCCGATGATCGTAAGCCCATCGCCAGGTATCTCCACAATCAGGCCCTGTTGGGGGCCGGACTCCACGATTAGGCCTTCCATGGCGCCCTGCTACGAACACCGAAACCTAGCAGCATGCGAAACGCCCGCTCAGGACGCAGGGTGGACGCGTCAGAGCGGTCAGTGCTAATGACGAAGCCGGAGTATAACATGAGGCCTGCCGCGAGGCAAATTGCAATAGTAGCTACAAAGCATAAAACCGGTGGAGCGCTGGCTGTTGAAACGCACGGGGAGGGCCGCCCGCGCACCGCAGCGTGTCGGCAAGCCTGCATTCGCGTCACGAAGTGGAGCGTTGAGGCCGCGGGATTACCCCGCGCCCGAAGTTGGGTCGGCGACACTTGGGCGCACAAAACGACCACTTCGCGGGCCTTTTCCACGGGTTGTCCACCGAGTGAAAACAGGTTGCCATCGATGTTGTGTTTGTGCTGCAAAAAGGGCATGAAACAGCAAACATCGGACCGGAGATAGGACATCAAGATTGCCAAGAATTTTCTTGCAGAATTCTCGTGATGCCTAAGTAGTGCAAGAACACCACACTGCATAGACTTGTCCTCCATGGGATTCGTCTGCGAGAAATTTTCCTAATTGACATGATTTTGAGCCGCTGATAGAATCCGTTCCTGTTCGACGGAAGGGCGCCCAGGAGAGCCCTGACCAGCGTTCCTCGCTTGGTTTGGGAAGCGCCAATCTTGTTCCATCTTGCCGTCGAAGGTGGGCATTGATGCACGTGGCGAGAGCGATGCCAGCGATGCCACGGCAGATTTAAGTGTCGCGTGTTGTGAGAGCCGCGTCGAAGGACGCTTGAGTCCGTTAGCAAGGTGAGGAAGCTGAATTGGCAGGCGTAACGGCAGACAAGTGGAGTGACGTCCTTTCCGAGATACGCCGGGGCATCGGCAAACAGAAGTTTGATCTGTGGTTCTTGCGCACCCGACTCCTGGGTTGCGATGAAATGGCGCTCAAGGTGGGGGTTCCCAACCTGTTCATCAAAGGGTGGATGGAAGAGAAGTTTGCTCAGGCGGTGCAAGAGGCCGCACAAAAGGCGTGCGGATGGAAGGGCGAGGTCCTTTTCTCCGTCGCAAGTGATCTGTTTCAAGACATGCGGGCTGAGGAGGCCGTCGCTCGATCTGAACCATCCCCTGCCGCAGCCGAAACGCCTGCCACAAGAGTCGAACCGCAAGAGGCAAATCCACGCATGTGCCTCGACGACTTTGTTGTTGCCCAGTGCAATCAACTGGCTTACGCGGCCGCCATGGAGGTGTGCTTCCAGTTCGAGCCAGCATTCAATCGACTGTTCATTCACGGCGGGGTAGGCTTAGGCAAGACCCACATGCTGCAAGGCATGTGGCAGAAGCTGCGGGATCAGACGTGCGATGGCCAAGCCATTTACACGACCGCGGAGAAGTGGACCAACCACTACATCTACGCGCTGACCTCTAACCGCCTCGAAGGGTTCAGGCAAAAGTACCGCACCGTCAAATACCTCCTCATCGACGACGTGCATTTCTTGAAAAACAAGCAGGGGATCCAAGAAGAGTTCCTCCACACCTTTGACGCGCTCGACTCCAGCAACAAACGCATCATCCTCGCAAGCGACTCGCACCCGCACGATCTTGAGCATGTGACCAAGAACCTCATCACTCGGTTCTTGTCGGGTATGGTCGCCAAACTCGACGCGCCGGACGAAGCCACCCGAGAGCGCATTCTGCGCACCAAGATGCGGCGAACACGCTATCGCCTCCCGGACGACGTGCTCGCCTACATGGCTGAATACGCCGATGTCAACATCAGGGAACTCGAAGGGCTGGTCACGAAGATCGTCGCACTCGCGAGCCTGAATAGGGCGCCTATTACCGTGGACCTGGCCCGCGAGTGCATGGCCGACCTGTCACACACGAGATCGGCGGTCGTGACGATCAAGGACATCGAACATGAGGTCAGCGAGGCGACAGGGGTGACGCGCAGCGAAATGCACTCGAAACGCCGGACCCGTCTGGTGTCGAGGGCGAGGCACATTTGTATGTATCTCTCCCGGCAACTCACACATAAGTCGTGCCGAGATATCGGAAGCCACTTCGGTGGTATGAAGCACTCCAGCGTTCTGTCCGCCTGCAAGAGCATGCAAGAGCGGCTTGAGGAGGACGCAGATCTGGCCAGGATGGTCTCGAGGCTGAAGGACAAACTCGGCGGCTGATCGGCCAAGTTAGCGTACATGGTAGGGGGGGAGGAAACGGGCCCGTTGCCTGCCGACACACTCCGTTCTTGGGATACTCCTATGGCCAAACAGCGACCTACCGGTAGGCGGCTCGATGCTCTGCGGGAAGCCATGTCACGGGCGAAGCTCGACACGTTGCTTGTTTCCGCGCCGAGCAACGTTACGTACCTCAGCGGCTTCAAGGGGGACAGCGCGGCCCTGCTCGTCGCGGCAAGGGCGCAGTACATCATCACGGACTTCCGCTACTATGAGCAAGCTGAGAGCGAAAGCCCAGAGTTTAAGCTCGTCAAGGCCAAGCGTGGTCTACTCCGAGCCAGCGCGGGCAAGATCAACCAACTCAAACCCGGCACTGTGGGCCTCGAATCCGACGCGTTGACTGTCGAACAGCACCGAGCGCTGCGGAAGGTTTTGAAGCGCGGCCGGCTCAAGCGCACGACGGGCATGGTGAAGAAACTGAGGCAGATCAAGGACCGAACCGAACTCGGCTACATGAAAGCAGCCATTCGCGCGGCAGAAGCCGGGTACTTAGCCACGCTTCGACAGGTGAAAGAGGGCATCACCGAGCGCGACATCGCGGCAGAACTCGACTACCAGATGCGCAAGGCCGGCGCTGACAGGCCAGGCTTTGATACCATCGTGGCGTTCCAACAGCGAGCCTCGCTCCCGCACGCGAACCCAACCAGCCGCAAACTCAAGCAGGGCGAAGCCATTCTCATCGACTGGGGCGCAGAAGTCCAAGGCTACAAGTCGGACAGCACGCGGGTCGTGTTCTTAGGCCAGCCAAGCAAGCTGCTCACGCGTCTCTTCGACACCGTTGCAGAGGCGCAACTCGCAGGCATCGCCAGTATCCAAGTCGGAGCGCGCACGAACGCTGTCGACAGCGCCGCAAGGGACGTCATAAGCCGCGCGGGCCACGCCAACCACTTCGGACACGGCTTGGGACACGGCGTGGGGCTCGACATCCACGAAGGCCCAAGCCTCGGCAAGCGCGGCGCGACAGAGATCAAGCCCGGCATGGTATTCACAGTCGAGCCCGGCATCTACTTGCCAAACAAGGGCGGCGTCAGGATCGAGGACATGGTCCATGTCACCGAGGCGGGCGCAGAAATACTCACGGGACTCCCGAAGACCCTCGGCGAGTGCATCCTCTGAGCGCGGCAATCTGTGCTGGGACGTGATACAGCGGAAAGGGCAGCGGGTACGTGCATCACCACTCGCGACGTCCGATAATATATCTTATGTGGCATAACGGGTGTAGGCGCCGAACCCGCACCCGTCACAGCCCGTTGGTGTCCGCATGGCGGCACATGCCCAAGTCTTGTGCTCAGGCGTGGCCCGCTTGCCATGTCCCAATGTCGCTTCGGTCTGCCCGTTTCATCCGTGGGTCGGCGTCGCCATCCGTGGTATTGTTCCGACGTGGGTATCAACAACGCTCAAGTGCCCCACATCATGGTGGCAATGAACCGCTCTGGCAGATACCCACAGACTGATCTGCGGACATCTGCGGGTATCTGCGTTCGTTCCGTTGCGAAGACCGGAGGTGGTCGCAAGCACGGATGTCCCCGCAGTGGCTTACCTGTCGGGCGCCGCGAACAAGAAAGCAAGATGTTGCCCGCCCCCGGAGCACATCCCGAGGTCTCAGCGATTTTCTCAGGGCTGTTGATTTGACTCGGCAGCTTGGAGACGCCTCGTGCGAGGGCCTGCGTTGCTATTTGAAGCGGAAGTCCAGTTTGAGATTGTACAGCCACGGGATACGAGGATCGATGCCCTCGCGAGAC